>JANLUN010000680.1:0-6382 GCA_031363505.1 Planctomycetota bacterium
CGACCAACCGGCCGACGAGACCCGCGATCTCCTGCGAGTACGGACGCGACGAGACCGCGCGCTCCTGGAAGCGACGCAGCTTCGTCGTCGCGACCATCTCCATGGCGCGCGTGATTTGTCGGATGTTGCCGACCGACTTGATCCGATTGCGTAGATCGCGGATGGAGGCCATGGGCTACTTCTTCGCGGACGCGGGAGTAGCGGCGGGAGCGACGGCGCCGAGGAGCTGCGTCTTCACGCTCGCGATGACTTGGTCCATCGTGGCCTTCGCCTTGTCGGAGACCGCTTTCGTCGTGCGGATCTCCTGCGCGACTTCCGGATGGGTGTCCGCCATCGCGCGGCGGAAATGCTTCTCGAACTCTTGCACGCGTTTCGTCGGGAAGTCGTCCAGCCCGCCGGAAGTTCCAGCGTGGATGATCATGATCTGCTCCTCGACGGGGATCGGGACGTACTGGCCTTGCTTCAGAATCTCGACGAGCTTCTCGCCGCGCGTCAGTTCCTGTTGCGTCGCCTTGTCGAGGTCCGAGCCGAACTGCGCAAACGCCGCGAGCGCGCGGTAGCTCGCGAGACCGAGGCGCAAGCCGCCGGCGATCTTCTTCATGCCCGGGATCTGCGCCGAGCCGCCGACGCGCGACACCGAGATACCGGCGTTCACCGCCGGCTTCACTCCCGAGTTGAAGAGGTTCGACTCGAGAAAGATCTGTCCGTCCGTGATCGAGATCACGTTCGTGGGGATGTACGCGGCGACGTCGCCTTCTTGCGTTTCCACTACAGGAAGCGCGGTGATCGAGCCGCCGCCGGCCTTGTAGCGCGGGTTGATCTTCGGCGCGTCCTTGCTGAGCTTCGCCGCGCGCTCGAGCAAGCGGCTGTGCAAGTTGAACACGTCGCCGGGGAACGCTTCGCGACCGGGCGGACGGCGCAGGAGCAACATGACTTGGCGATACGCGAGCGCTTGCTTGTACAAGTCGTCGTACATGATGACGACGTGACGGCCTTCGTCGCGGAAGCGCTCGGCCATCGTGACGCCGGCGTACGCGGCGAGATATTGCATCGACGCTTCGTCGGTCGCGGAGGCTGACACGACGATCGTGTACGTCATCGATTGCGTGCGGTCCAAACGGCGTACGACGTCGACGACGGTCGACTGCTTCTGCCCCATCGCGACGTAGATGCAGATGACCTGCTCGGGATTCTTGGGGTCGCCGCCGCCGGTCGTCTTTTGATTGATGATCGTGTCGATGAGCAGCGCCGTCTTGCCCGTCTGACGATCGCCGATGATCAGTTCTCGTTGGCCGCGGCCGATCGGGATCATCGCGTCGATCGCCTTGATGCCGGTCTGCAACGCTTCGCGCACCGGTTCGCGTTCGACGACGGACGGCGCGGGCGCTTCGATCGGGCGGAAGTCCGATTCCGACGTGCCGAGCGGGCCCTTGCCGTCGAGCGGATCGCCGAGCGCGTTGACGACGCGACCGAGGAGCTGCATCCCGGTCGGCACCGAGATCACGCGCCCTGTGGACCGCACCGTGTCGCCTTCCTTGACCTTGGTCGCGTCTCCGAGAAGAACGCAGCCGACGTTGTCCTCTTCCAAGTTGAGCGCGACTCCGCGCACGCCGCCCGGGAACTCGAGCAGCTCGTTCATCATGCAGTCGTCGAGGCCGTACACGCGCGACACGCCGTCGCCGACGGACAGCACGGTGCCGACGCTCTGCATCGAGGTCTCACCCTTGTACGCCTCGATTTCCTTCTCGAGGATCGAGGTCACTTCTCCGGGTCGCAGGTCCATTTCAGTCCTTGATGGTGTTGGCGTTGCAGTGTGGGTGGAGAGCGAAGGTCAGCGGCCCGTCGCGGACGGGAGGCGGACGTCCATCAATTTGCGGCGCAGCGCCTCGATGCGGCCTTGCACCGAGTAGTCGATCATGCGATTGGCGGCGATGACGCGCGCGCCGCCGACGAGTCCCGGAACGATCTTGTTCACGAGGATCAGCTCGCGCGCGAGCCGTGCGCCGAGCGTCGAAGCGATCGAGCTCATCTCGCGGTCGGAGAGCGGCCGAGCCGATTCGACCACGCCTTCGACGGCCCCGCGCTCGTCGAGCGCACGTCGCCGGAAGGCCTCGCGGAGCGAGCGCAAGACGTCCTCGCGCCGCTTGTCGAGGAGCAGGTTCACGAAGTTCTGCGTGAGCTGGTGCGCGTCCGCGAGCACCGGCGCCAGTGCGGCACGCTTGCGCGTCGCTTCACCGCGCGGGTTAAGCACGATCTTGCGCACCGCCGGTGCGGCGAGCTCTTGTCCGATGCGCTCGACGTCGCGCGACACTTCGGTCAGCGCCGCGCGTTTCTGCGCGAGGCTGTAGAGCGCGCCGGCGTAACGAAGCGTGACCGGATCGAGGTTCACGTGCGCTTCTCCCGCGCCGCCGAGACCAGCTCTTCGACGAGTCGTCGATCGTCGTTCGCGTCGACCTTGCGCTTCAGCACCTGGCCGGCAGCCGACAGAGTTAGGTCGACCACCTCGCGCCGGATGGTGGCGACGGCCTTGTCTTGCTCGGCTTGGATCTCAGCGCGCGCGCGACTCAACAAATCGGCCGCATGACCGCGAGCCTCCTCGACGAGTTCCTTCTCACGCGTCTCGGCACGCACGCGTGCGGCCTCGACCATCGTGGAAGCTTGACGCTGCGCATCCGCCAGGCGTTGGTCGACTTCGGCGCGGGCTTCCTGTGCCGCGCGACTGGCGGCCTCGGCGGATGCGATCGCCTTCGTCGCCCTGTCGTCGCGGGCTTCGAGCGCGCGCGTGACCGGCCCCATCACCACTTTCCAAATGGGGAAGAGCGCCACCAAGAAGATGATCCAGGTCCACAGGGCAATGCCCATCCCGGCGGGATCGAGAGGGTTGAATCCCCCACCTCCCTCGGACGCGAGTAGGACGAGTGCGACGTGCATCGGAGTCTCCGTTGAGCGGTGTCACGCCCTTCCGCCGGCCGCGTCTCGACGCGTCCGGCGGAGAGGCGGTTCGATCACTTGAGCAGGAGGATGAGGAGGGTCACGACGACCGCGAACAGCGACACGCCTTCGATGAGCGCGGCCAGGATGACCGAGCCGCCGCGGATGTCGGCTGCCGCTTCCGGTTGGCGCGCGATGCCTTCGTTGGCGGCGGCGCCGATCTTGCCGATGCCGATGCCCGCGCCGATGGCGACGAGGCCCGCGCCGATCGCGGCGCCGAACTTGGCGATGTCCATGACCTGAGTGGGTTCAGCGAGATTCATCGTTCTACTTGCTCCGGGGCTCGCGCCATGTCGACGCGGTTTGTGGTGAAGAGTCGTTGAGTTTGCGGTCGTTCGATTGCAGTCGGGTCTCCCCGGCACGCGGCGCGGTGTGCGCTAGTGCTCGGGGTGGATGGAGGCCGAGACGAAGATGATCGAGAGCATCGTGAAGATGTACGCCTGCAGGAGCGCGACGAAGGACTCGATGATCATGATGAACACCGCGAAGCCCACGGCGACGGGCGAGGCGGCGTAACCGACGGCGGGCGACATCGATGCGAAGAAGAAGATCAGGCCGAGGAACGAGAGCACGACCATGTGGCCGCCGCTCATGTTCGCGAAGAGGCGGATCATCAACGCGAACGGCTTGACCATGAGGCCGATCAGCTCGACCACGAACATGAGCGGCCAGAGCGCGGCCGGAACGTGCGGCACGAGGTGCTTCCAGAAAGCCACCGGCCCTTGCGCGACCATGCCGCCGCCGATCATCGACGCGAGCGTCACGATCGCCATCGCGCCCGTGACGAAAATGCTCGCCGTCGCGGTCGCACCGTGAGGGATGAGCCCCAAGAGATTCATGAAGAGCAGGAAGAAGAACAGCGTGAGGAAGTAAGGCAGGAACTTCCGCCCGAGCTCCTTGCCCATCACGGAGTACACCATCTCGTCGCGCACCCACGTCGCGAAGCCAGCGAAGAGCCGGCTCACGTAGTCGCCGCCGCCGTGCCTCAGGTGACCGGGCACTCCCGAGAAGCACACGAGTACCAGTAACACGGCCGCGATCTGGAAGAGCTGTAAGTTCGTCGCGACGAGCTGTGTGCCGTCGACGTCGGTGTCCATGTCGAACACCGCGGGAGCACCGGGCACGGTGAACGACAAGAGCCACGGCGAGTGGGCGTGCGCGTGTTCGGTCGTCGGCTCGGCGGCGGCGCCTTGAGCCGCATGGTCCGCCCCGTGCGAAGCGGGCGCGCCGTGTGAAGCGGGCGAACCGTGCGCGGCGTCCGCCGTCACGAGCTTCGCCGGGATCAAGTGCATGTACAGCGTGAGGAAGATGTTCTCACCGCTGTGGTGCTCCGAGTACCGCGCGCTGCCCCAACAGGGCAGTGCGACGAGGGCGGCGATCGCTACGAGTCGCAGGAAGCTCACGGCAAGCTGGTCTCACGGGGCCTTTGGGTGGAGAGCATGCGCACGTTGTCGAGCGTCCCGGGAATCAGAATGAGGATCGCGGACGCCGGGAACGCGATCAAGAAGCTCTTCCAATCGAAGAGCGCGGCCGCGGGCTCGAGATAGCGCAGGCAGAGCGCGCCGCCGAGCACGACCGCGAGCTTGATCGAGAAGCCCGTGAGCGCCGTCATCAGGAGGCGCTCGGGCCGGTGCGCGAGTTCATGACGCTGCCACACGAGCGTCGCGCCGGTCACCAGCGCGCCGGCCAAGTAGCCGAGCACGACACCGTTGCCCGCGCTTCCCGAAAGCGTCCAGCCCACCGCGAGCGCGGCGGCGAGACCGATCAGGGCTCCGACTGTCGAGGCGTTCATGAGTCAGGGGGACGCTCGTCCTCGTGCTCGTGCTCGTGCTCCACCCGGTAGCTCGCCCCGCGCGCAGAATGCACGCTGGGAGGCACGGCGCGGATCACGGCGATGAATCCCCCCACCGCCCCGGCGAAGACTCCGGTGATGAGGAGCCAGGGGCTCGTTCCGAGCTTGCCGTCGAGCCACCAGCCGGCCGCGCCCAAGAGGGCCATCGACGCGGCGAACTGCACTCCCAGTCCCGCGTAGCGGCCGAGATCCGACGCACCGGAAAGAGACTTTCGGGACGGTGCGCGGGGATCCATCGGAGACGCAGCGCGGTCGGATGGCTGGGTGAAGCGTGAGTCGACGGAGAGCTGGAAGAGAGCGACCTGGTCGGACATCGCGCGTGTCCCCCGCGGGAACTGCACACGACGTTTTGGGCGAACAATGTAGGGAACACGCGCGCGGCGTCAACCGCCCGCGCGTGAATTCGCGCGGATCGCGCCGGATCGCCGCCGGATCACCATGGGATGGTCCGTGCGCGAGCCCGCCGCTACACTTTTCGCCCCACACGCGCGCAAGTCCCGCGCTGCACAGGAGTGCTCCATGCTCGAACGTACCCTCGTCCTCCTGAAACCCGACGCCGTTCAGCGCGGGCTCTCAGGCAAGATCCTCAGCCGCTTCGAAGAGAAGGGACTCAAGGTCGTCGGCCTGAAGATGCGCAAGTTCCCCGAGTCGCTGCTGCGCGAGCACTACGCCGTGCATAAAGCACGGCCGTTCTACGAAGGCCTCGTGCGCTTCATGGGCTCGGGCCCCGTCGTGGCGATCGCACTCGAAGGCAAGAACGCGATCGCGGTGACGCGCACTTTGATGGGCTCGACGAACTGCGCCGAGGCCTTGCCCGGTACGGTGCGCGGCGACTTCGGGATGTCGCGCTCCTACAACCTGGTCCACGGCTCGGACGGCAAGGACACCGCGGCTCAGGAGCTGGCGCGCTTCTTCCCGGCCGAGGGCGAACTCGTCACCTGGACGCCGAACAACGAGTCCTGGGTTTACGACGTCGAGGACGAACTGCGCTGAACCTGCGAGCCGCGCACATCGGTGAGCTCGCCGCCGAGCTCGCACCGCTCCTCGAAGGCCGAACGCTGCGCGAGGTGCACGGCCACCCGCCGGCGGACCTCGTGTTCGTGCTGGCGGGCGCGCGCGACGAACCACCCGCGCGCCTGCGGATCTCGGCCGATCCCGACGCGCCGCGGATCCATCTGCAGCACGAGCGCGTGCCGCGGCACGACGGGCCGCTCGGCCCCTTCTTCCGGCAGCTCGCGGTCGAGCTCGCGGACGCTGAGCTCACGTCGATCGCGCAAGTCGCGAACGATCGTGCGGTCCTCCTCGAATTCGCCCGCGGCGCCGCGGGTGCGCGACGCGCGCTGATCGTGGAGCTCTTCGGACGACGCGCGAATCTCGTGCTCGTGGGACCCGAGGACCGAGTGATCGACATGCTCGTTCCGGCGCGCAGCGCGGCCGGCGCCGTACGGCTCGCGCCCGGAGAGATTTGGCGGCGTCCCTCGGGAGCCGGCGCAGATCCCGAGCCCACGAGCCTCGCCGCGACCTTTCCACCGCCGAACG
>JANLUN010000683.1:0-2155 GCA_031363505.1 Planctomycetota bacterium
GCCGGCCTCGCGGCCGCGGCTCAGACGCGCCACTACCAAGCGGCGTACCGCAACTCGGTCAACTTCTGCACGCCGGCGACGCTCAACACGTCGAACGCGTTGACCGTCAACTGGACCCCCTGACATGGGTGGACGTGTCAAGCCCCTGAGTTGACACGATTCACGTAGCGATTCTTGCGAGGCTGAGCTGGAGCAATCCAGTTCAGCCTCGCTCGCTTTCTGCTCACACCCTCACCGGTGTGAGGGGCGTGAGCGGAAAGCGAGTCAGTCGATCGAAGAAGAGCAGAGACGGCGGACGCCGATCGTTTCGCGATGGTTCAGTTTGAGATGCGCGGGTTGGGTACCGCATTGCAGGCGTCCGACGGGAGGGCGGTCTCGATTTGATAGCGGGCGTAGTCGGCTCGAGAGCCGAGTGCCCACAGGGCGACCACGAGGATTCCCTCCTCCATGAGTCTCGGATTGTCCGCCGCCTCCGCTGTTTCCTCGATCTATTCTAGAGCGAGAGCGCGTGGTTCACGCGCTCTGTAGTTCGACGCGCTGGCCGATCGACCAGACAAATCCCAGCATCTCGCGCGCCAGCGCGATGATGGTCACGTTCTGGGGCTTGCCGCGTGCGCGCGTGCGGCGATAGCGATCGTACAGCCGCTTCTGCGTCTTCCACGCGATGTCGATCACGGCCTGATCGAGTCCGGCTTGACGCAGTTGGAGTCGCTTGGGCCGTGCTGGTCGCAGTCGTCCAGACCAACACGCCTCGACGAGCACGCGTCGCACGTGCGGATTGCCAGCCTTGGTGATCGATCCGCGCCACGTGCGCGGGCCGCTCGAGTATTCCCGAGGCACCATACCCACGTAGCTCATCAATCGACTGGCACTGGAAAAGCGACGCAGATCTCCCAGCTCGCACGCCAGCGTGGCGGCCACGATCGTGCTCACTCCGCGCAGCGCCTGCAGCGAGCGATACAGCTTGCCGTGCGCGCCGTGCAGCAGCGGAGCAATGCGTTCGATGTCGGCGGAGAGCTCTTCGATGCGCTCGCCGAGGTAGGTGATCGCGCTCAGGTAGTGCTTCTTCGCCAGGTCCTGGGCTTCCGATCCAAAGCGCAGGCCCTTGATCCAGTCGACGTACTTGGGCGTCCACGTCTGCTTCCCTGGGTAGCGCACCCCGTGACGCAAGAGCAGCCCCGCCAGCTGTTGCCGCGCCCTTCGTCGCGCGTGCAACGCATCTTCGCGCGCGCGCGTGAGATCGCGCAGCGCTTCGAGCTCCTCGTCAGGGATCGCGATGCCTGTCAGCGATCCCATGCGCAGCTGCCAGGCAAGGTAGCGTGCGTCGCGCTTGTCGGTCTTGATCTTCGGCCCGGGCATCTGTGGGACACGATTGGGCGCGACGATGATGCACGAGATCCCGTGTGACCGAAGGTCGCGACACAGACCGAAGCCGGTCGGACCGGCTTCGTAGACCACGCGCAGATGCTCGACCGGGGCGAGCGAGGTCAGCTTGCGCAACAGGCGCGGCACGTCGTGCGGCACCGTCCCCTCGTCCTTCGCGGATTCCAGCGGACCGCCCGTGCAGCTGGCGATCGCGATCGTGTCCTTGTGGACGTCCAAACCCACGTACTTCGCTATCTTGGTCATCGGACCGGCTTCCTTTGCGGCTCTGCGCCGCGTGAGAGTTCATTCCCCACGCAACGTAACCCGCGCACTCAGGAAGCCCGGTCCACCCATCCTGTTTGATCGCACCCGACTCGCCGCGTCAGACCGGCGAGTGTTGATCGATGAAGGCACGAGGCCGGTCCGCAAGGATCGGCCTCGCGCGCTTTCGTGCGTGCATCGTCGCCACGCACTGCGACTGCGCGCGCGCACATCCGGTCGAGTATCGTGTCGGCCCTCATGCGAACGACGAGCCCGGTCTCCCACGCCATGAACGTGCTCGTGTGTCTGGGGCTCGCGCACCCGTCGCCTGCACAGAGCGCACCTCCGGCTGAATTCGTGCGTCTTGGCGCGTACGTGTCGGAGATCGTCGATCTCGCTCGGCCGTCCGCCGTCGACATCGACGCGCAGGATCGCGTGTACGTCGTCGAGGAGCTGGCCGGGCGCGTGGGCGTCTTCGACTCGGCGGGAGTTCGACTGCGGACGTTCGGCGCGCTCGGGGGCGCACACG
>JANLUN010000699.1:0-2363 GCA_031363505.1 Planctomycetota bacterium
CGCGTACGCGATCGCGTCGTCCCATGAGATGCGCTCGAGCGTTCCATCGGCGTTGCGCCGCTGCGGGAAGCGCAGTCGGTCCTCGCCGTAGAGCATCGACGGCAAGTGGTAGCCCTTGACGCACAAGAGACCGCGGTTGACGGGGCTCGCGACGTCGCCGCGTACCGCGGCGACGCGTCCGGCTGATACGCCGACCTCGACGCCGCAACCCGTGCCGCAGTAGCGACACGGAGCCTTGCTCCAGCGCACGTCGGCGGCGAGCTTTGCATTCTGCTCGCGCGCCGCGACGCGCTCGGCTTCGGCGCGGTCGCTGCACGAATATGCGGCGATGCCGCCCCCGGCCGTCGCGAGTGCTTGGAGAAGCTGTCTGCGATTCATCGTTTTTCACCTGGCGAGGAAGCCTGCTGCCACGCGTGCTCCGGGCGGCTCATGATCCCGTCGATCACGTTCAGCACGGCTGTCGCCTGTGAGCGCTTGCCGGACTCGCCCGCGTGCTCGGCGATCTCGCGCGCCTGCGGCACGAGCTGCATGTAGAAGCGCTCGGCGACCTCGTACATGCCGTGCCAGTGCGCGTAATCGGGCGCCATCATCGAGGCTCCGTGCCGTGCGCGCCGGCCTTCGTGGTGCCACAAGTAGAACCAAGTCCATTCGATCTCCTCGTCGAACTCGATCTTCGTGAGGAGCTCTTCCTTGCGCAGCGCGTCGATGATCTTCTTGCCCGGCTTCGCGAACTTCTCGTTGTAGAGGACGACGAAGTCGTCGTATTGCTTGTAGAAGGCGTTGGCGTAGTCGCCCGTGTGGCACACGGAGCAGACTTCCTTCATCCGGCCGCGCTTCGCCTGCGCGGTGTCGGCGATGAGCGACGCGCGTTTGGCGGGATCGACCTCGGTCACGACCTTGTGCGCGATGTCGGTGTCCATCACCAAGCTGATCGGCGGACGGTTGGTCCACGAGATGCGCTCGCCCGGGTCGTGCGTGATCCGTCCGCCGTTGCGGATGTTCCCCGACATGTGACAGCTCGCGCAGGTCGGCGCCTGGGTGTAGTCCTGGCCGAGCACCCACGAGTCGCCGTCGAGGTTCATCGTGTCTTTGAGATCGCGGTAGGCGACGCCGTGCTTGCTCTCTTCGTAGATCTCCTTCTGCGGGTGATCCGGTCCCAAGTGACACTTGCCGCAGTTTTCCGGTTGTCGCGCGCGGCGCGGCGAGAAGTCGTGGCGGCTGTGACAGGCCGAGCACGATCCGCGCGAGCCGTCGAGGTTCAGGCGGCCGATGCCGGTGTTCGGCCAAGTCTCGGCGTGAAACAGCGGACGGCCGCCCTCGTCCTTCACGATGCGCGCGAGCGCGTCGAGGTTCGTCGGTTTGCCCTTCGCGTCGGGCTTCAGGTCGTCGACCGTGATCATGCCGCCGTCGCTGGCTTGCAGCGCGACCTTGCTGCCGTGGCACTGCTGGCAACCCGTGAACGAGCTCGCCATGCCGTTGACGGATTGCACCGCCATGCCGGGCGTCGGTGAGTGCGGATTGAACGGCTGGCGCGAGCCTTCGACGGTCTCGGCGAGGAAGTTGTCGAGCGACGCGAGGATGTTGCCGGCAGCGGCGTGGTGGCTGCGCTCGAACTCCTCGAACACCTGCAGGTGACAACGCGCGCAGTCGAGCGGCGTGACGACGGTGGCGATCTGCGCACCGTAGTGGGTGAACGCGTCGACGTCCGTGGCCTCCGCTTGGTGGCACTCGACGCAACCGACGCCCTTCTCGGCGTGCGTGCTGCCCTTCCAGTGATCGATGATCCCGGGCGTCGACTGAGCATGGCACTCGACGCAGTTCTTCGAGCTCGCCGGCACGGCGACGTGCGCTGACGAGAGACCGGCCTCCTCTCGTTTGCGAGCGACTTCCATCCATTGGACGAAGATCAGCGAGACCAGGAACAAACCGCCCAGGATCCCGATGATCCATTGCTTGGATTTCAGAGTCATAGATTCGACCGCGCGCTCAGTGCGCGACGGATGCCTCCCACACGGTCAACGCGATGATGACGAGCGCACCCACGATCCCGATCCACACGCTCGTCTCGCGTGTGGGGTGCTTGCGGCGGAGCCAACCGTCGATGAACGGCCAGCAGAACATCACGAACACGACGAAGCCCATCGAGAGGACGGCCGCGGTGCCCGAGAAAAGCTTCAACCAGCGGAACGCCACGTAGAAGAACCACTCGGGTTTGATGACCTCGGGCGTCGTGAGTGGATCCGCTGCGGGACCCATCGTCGCTGGCAGCACGGTCGCCAGCACGGAGAGCAGGATCATGAGGACGAGGCCCATGATCAGCTCCGTGTAGAGGTGATCGGGGAAGAAGTTGAAGTGCGCCGGCT
>JANLUN010000819.1:0-4918 GCA_031363505.1 Planctomycetota bacterium
CGAAGAAGCCGCCCTCGTAGCGCGGGTAGCGCAGATTCGCGCGCGCGGCCTCGAGATTGAACGCCGCGACGCGCTCGTCGAGCAGCGCGATCAAGTGCGCACGCTCCTTGTCCGCGCGCGCCTTGAGCGCCGGCTCGCTGAGCAGCTCGGTGATCGCGAGCAGTCCCAAGTGATTGCAGTTCGACCACGTGCCGCGACACGAAAAGCCGAGCGCGTTGACGATGCGTTCGCGCTCGCGCGCGTCCTCGTGCACGGCGACGAGGGCGCCGATGCGCGCACCGTACTGCGCGAAAGCCTTCGAAGCCGTCCACGCGATCAGCACGACCGCCGGATCGAGCATGCGCTCGATCTGGTGCGACCAACCGTGCGTGCTCTTCGCGCCGAAACGCTCGTACGCGAGGTCGAGCAGGAACGCGACCGGCGCGCGCTCCGCGTGGCGGCGCACGATCTCCGCGACCGCGGCCCACTCGCCTTCGTCGAGCGAGTAGCCCGTCGGGTTGTTGCACGGGAAGTTGAAGAACACGAGCGCGCGGCCTTGGCGAGCGATGACCCGCCCGAGACCGGCGTCGAACGCCGCCAGGTCGAACCGGCCGCGCGCGTCGAACATCTCGAACGTCTCGACCGCCCGGCGCGTGTGCACCGCGATCGTCTGGTACGGGCCCCAGAAGTAGTTCGTCGTGAGCAGCGCCTGCCCCGGCTCGAGGAAGTTGACGATCGCGTGATGCAGCGCGCCCGTGCCGCCGGGCGTCGCGGCCGCGACCGCTTTCGCCGCCAGCGGGCCGCCGTCGAAGAGATCGTTCACGACCGCGCGTAGGAACACCGCGTCGCCGTGGATCGGCGCGTAGGCCGCGGCTTTTTTCACGGGCACGCGCGAGATCGCGTCGAGCACCGAAGGCATCACGGCCAGCGTGCCGTCGTTCTCCATCAGCGCGCCGAGCGTCGCATTCAGGATCGACTCGCCGGCCTCGGCGCGCCGCTGCGCCTCGGAGTTCAATGCGAAGATCGGATCGTCACCAGGCCGGTCGGCCGCCGACGAGATCAGCGTGGTCGAATAGGTCGGGGTCACGATCGAGCTCACGGGGTTCGTCTCCATCTCCTGGGCACCGTACCCGGTGGGTCCTGGGCGCCGCGCCGTATGGGCACAGACGAACATCGTACTACGAGAAAGAGGCGAGACCAGCCGCTGGGTCGCGTGCCGCCGGCCATCATTAACGCGGTGGTTCGACGGGACTCTGAAGCGCTTCGAGCGCCCGTCGCTCGTCGGGCGTGAGCTGTCTGCCCTTGTACGTTCGATGATCGCTCGCACGGATTCCGCGCAACGCCAGGTAGCGATCGAACCACTGGCGTGACCCACGAATCCCCCATTGGAAGTCGTTCGACACGGCGACGAGGGAGCACAGCGCGTCGCTCATCGGATCGATGGCGAGCGCTTCGGTCCCGACCCGCGCCGCGAGCGTGTAACGGCTCGCCTTGCTGAGCTCGCGGACGTCCGCCGGGGCTTTCCCGCCTTCGGGTGCGTCGGGCATCGCCGCGCGCACGTTCGCGATCGCCGCGGCTGCACGATCGATCGCTTGTGCTCTCGCGCGCACGAGCGCTTGAACCTTGGGTTCCAGGTGCACCGTGAACAGCACCGCGGCGGTCTGCTCCTCGCGCTTCTTCAATTCGGTCAGCACCCGCACGAGCTCTGCGCCTCGCTGCGCGCGATCGCCGATCGAGAGCGCGCCCTGCAGACGCTCGCGATCGCCCGCGGAGTCGATGTCGCTCTGCTCCGTCGCTGCGTCGACGCGCAGCGCCGTCAGGTCGAGCTTCATCGCTCGCAGACGCGATGCGGCGAGATCGGCGCGGCGCGCGACGAGGTCCACTTCGCGGTCGTTCAGGTTGACATACCCGTCGACTTGAGCACCGAGAAGCCCGAGCGCGGAAGAGAGCTCGCGCACTTCGAGCGCGAGGCCTCGCGCGACGTGCGCACGCACGCGAAACCGCACGTCGACGAGCATGCGCGCGAGAACGGCGGACGAGTTGCCGCGCTCGAGCCGCGCTTCGATGTTCGTCTGCGATTCACGAAATGCGGCGCCGAGCTGCTCGAGCGTCTGTGGCTCCTCGCGCGCAAGGATCTGCGTGTACTTGTGAACCCGCGCTTGCTCGGCGGCCGAAGCGGCGAGCGCGTCGACTTCACCGGGGAGCGCGCGCAACGCCGCGAACGTCGCCTTGTCGTCCACATCGGTCGAGCGCAGCAGCCGTTCGAGATCGCGGACCTTGCGTCCGGAGCCGAAGCCTCGCTGTCCATCCAGGGCGACGCCCCACTCGGTGCGAGCGGACTGCGCAACGATGGCCGTGTGGGCGTGCACGCCGAGCCAGCCGCACGACGCGAACGCAACGATCGCGATCCAAGAGGACATCGAGTTCGCGGAGCTTCTCGTCCTGCCGAACGATCCGCGCGCACGAGCTTACACGTCGGCGCGGCGAGCCGCGCGTCGCGCTCAGGCGAACGGCCCGCCGGCGTCTTCGTGTGGCACCGCGGCGGCGTGCAAGGGTGCGGCACGATCCACACCCGCAGGGCGGGTCGGTGCGTTTCGCTCGACGGTCGGCAGCACGGAGCGCGGCATCTCGAGCAGCGGCTCGAAATCGATTCGCAAGCTGAAGTCCTGCACCGGTGTCTCGGACGGCGACAGCTTCTCCGTCGCCGGCTGGGGCTGCGACCGCGCATCGGCGACGGGGCGTTGCGCGATTGCGCGCGCGCTCTGGAACTGCAAGCGGTACACGCGCGTATAGCCGAGATCGAGCGCCTTCGCGAGCGTGAGTGCATCGGTCTGCGCCAGCGCATCCAGCGTGTCGACGCCGAGCTCGGCCAGCCGTCCGCACAGCGCGGCATCCAATCCGTCGATCACGCCCGGCGTGAGCGAGTGGACGGGTGCGGACGGTTTCGACGCCGCTGTGCGTGCGAGCGGCGCGGTCGAGACGACTGGCGCGGACGCACGATCGGACGTCGTCGGAGTCGCGGCCGGCGATTCGACCTGATCGCGCTCACGCCACACGTTGAGCACGCGCTTCACGAGCGCCGAGTCGTTGAGCGAAAGCACCGAATCGTCGCCCGGCTCCGCGGGTGCAACCGGAACGCCGTGCGATTCGCGCGCCGGACTCGCAAGCGGCCGTGCGGACGAGTCGTCGCGCTCGAGCCAACCGCCGCCGACGCGCTCGCGGAGGCTCCTCGCTTCACGGACGAAGCGGCGCGCGGCAGCCGGCGATGCGCCGAGCAGCTCCGCCAATCGCTCGACCTCGATCGAGTCGATCTGTTCGAGCGTCGAGCAACCGACCTGCCGCAGCCGCTTCAGCGTGGCGGGTCCGTCGGCGTGCAGCGTGCAGAGCAGAGCCAGCGCGTCCATCGTCGAATCTCCGAGTCCTTGTGTTCCTTGCGCCCGACTGGGGCTCGAACGCAGGTGTACGCGATCGACGCGGGCGAAACCAGGGAGCAACTACGCGAGAGCCGCGCGCAGGAGACGCGCTTCGCCCGGTCGCACAGGGGGCACGGGGCGCACAGGCGACGAAGCCATCGCGAGCACTTCGTCCGCGAGCGCTCCAAAGTCCGCGGCGGCCAGTCCGCCCGGATCGATCACGGCCACCGGAGCACCGAGCGCCGCCGCCTCGCGCAGCCGCAGATTGTGTCGGATCACCGTGTCGAAGAGCGCGTCGCCGAAGCGCGCCTGCAGCGCGATCAAGATCTCGCGCGCGAGCTTCTGGCGGCGGTCGAACATCGTCGCCACGACACGCAGATCGAACTTCTGCCCCTCGCGCTCGACTTCGGCCAGGATCCGCGCGGCGGCGATCGCGCCCTGCAATGCGAACGCGCCGGTCTCCACGACGAGCACCGCCGTCGTCGACGCGCGCAACGCGTTCTTCGTCAGCACGCCGTCGGCCCGCGGCGGGCAATCCAAGACGACGACGTCGAAGGAGTCCTGCGCGCCCGCGAGTGCCCGGACGAGCGATTGCTCGGGCTCCATCGCACGCGCCGACCGCTCCTCGAACTCCGCGAGCCGCGCCGTCGCCGGCAGCAGCCACACACCGCCCGCGGCCGCGACGAGCGCGTCTTCGATGCGCGCCTCGCCGAGCAATACATCGCACACGGTGAGATCGCGCGGACCTCCGGCTAGGTCGTCGGGCGCGGCGCCGAGCGCCAACGTCGCGTGGCCCTGCGGATCGAGATCGACCAGGAGCGCGCGCACGCCGCGCGCCGCGAGCACGCCCGCGAGATTGACGGCGACGGTGGTCTTGCCGCAGCCGCCTTTCTGGTTCACGAGCGAGAGGACTTGCATGTCGGCTAGCGCAGCGCCTTGCGAGCGCGCTCGTAGAATGCGGTCGCCCCTCGCGCGTGGTCAATGGGCGGCCACTCGGATACCGAGGTGAGCGCGATCGCCGCCGGGCTGCGCGGCTCGACGAGCGAGACGGGTTGCCGCGCTTGCACGCTGCGTCCGACCGCGTCGTCGGCAGGTACGAAACCGATCAGCTCGGGCGCGTGACCCAGGAAGCGCATGCTCGCCGCCCGGAAGCGCTCCCACGCCGCGATCGCCAGCGCCTGGTCCGGGCTGCGGTTCACGACGAGGCCCGCGCGAATCTGCGCGTTGACCGTGTGCGCCCGCTTGTACAGCGCGTAGGCATCGGAGAGGGCGGTGACTTCGTGGCTCGTGACGAGGATGAGTGTACTGGTGGCGGCGAGGTGCGCGACCGTGCTGTACGAAAGTCCGGCGCCGTGGTCGATCACGATGAGATCGAACTCGCGCTCGAGCGGGAGTAACGCCTCGAACAGCCGATCGAGCTCGCGCCGGGTCGGGTTCGCGAGCGCGTGTCGACCGACGCCGCCCGACAGCAAGAAGAGACCACCGGGTCCTTCGACGAGCGCGGTCCGCGCATCGACGGCGCCGTC
>JANLUN010000868.1:0-3701 GCA_031363505.1 Planctomycetota bacterium
TCACGGCGCGCGACATGAAGAAAGCCGTGTCGTTCTATCGCGACACGCTCGGATTCGATCTCGAAGCGTGTTGGCCCGACGAAGGCAATCCGATGTGGGCGAACATGATGCTCGACGGACAGTCGGTCATGCTCGGCGGACTGATGCCGCCGGAAGCCGCGGCCCAAGCGTGCGGAGACGATGCCGGCGCCGTGCAGTACATGAAGACGCTGTTCGAGGAGTTCCAGAAGAACCGCCCGGGCGTCGGCATCGTGACGTACGTGATGGTCCCCGACGTCGACAAGTACCACGCGAAGCTGGTCGCGAAGGGAATCAAAGGACTCGGCGCGCCGAAGTCGCAGTTCTACGGCATCCGTGATTTCGGACTGCAAGACCCCGAGGGCTACCGCCTGCTCTTCTACTCGCCGATCAAGATGGAGACCTGCCAGTCGTGCGGCATGCCGATGAAGGACGCCAAACCCGGCGCGATGTATTGCCAGTACTGCACGGACGACAAGGGCCAGCTGCGCGCGTACGAGGCCGTGCTCGAAGGCACGACGTCGGGCTACTTCATGGCGATGCAGAAGATGCCGCGCCCCGACGCCGAGAAAGCCGCGAAGAAACACCTCTCGACGATGCCGGCTTGGAAGGGCCGCAAGTAGCGCCGTGACGATTCGATAGCGCCGATCCACCGCGCCGAGCGGTGGAACTCGTGCAGCGCCCAGGTCACACTGCCCTGCCCATCGACAGGAGCTGACCTTGGCGCTGCAACTCTTCAATCCCGCGACCGGCGAAGTCCTGCGCGAAGTCGGCTTCGATTCGGACGCCGCGCTCGAGCGCAAGATCGAGCGCGCGCGTCGCGCGCAGGAACGCTGGCGCGCGCTGCCGCTCGAGCAGCGCACCCGCGAGGTCGCGGCAGCTCTCGGCTACTTCACGGCGCACGCCGAAGAGATCGCGCGCGAGACGAGCCTTCAAATGGGGAAGCCCGTGAAGCAGGCGCGTCAGGAAGTGCAGACGATGCTCGCGCGCGCGGAGTACATGCTGTCGATCGCTGCGCGCACTCTAGCTCCCGAAGTTCAGCCGCCGAAACCCGGCTTGAAACTTGTCATCGAGCACGAGCCGCTCGGCGTCGTGCTCGCGATCGCCGCGTGGAACTACCCGCTGCTCATCCCGATCAACGTCGTGGTGCCGGCGCTCCTCGCTGGGAACGCGGTGCTTCTCAAGCACAGCCCGCTGACGCCGCTGTGCGGCGAGCATTTCGAGCGCGCGTTCGAGTCGCTGAGCGTTCCCGCGCTCGTGACGAACTTCGTGCTCGAAAACGAGCGCGCGGAGCGACTCGTGGCCGATCCGCGCGTCGACCACGTGTGCTTCACGGGATCGGTCGAGACCGGACACAGGGTCGTGCGGGCCGCGTCCAATCGGTTCATCGACGTCGGCCTCGAGCTGGGCGGAAAGGATCCGGCGTACGTTGCCGAGGACGCCGACCTCGAGTTCGCGGTCGCGAACATCGTCGACGGAGCGTGCTACAACGCCGGTCAGTCGTGCTGCGCAGTCGAGCGCGCGTACGTGCACGCGCGTCATTACGGTGAGTTCCTCGAGCGCGCGAAGTCGCTCCTCTCCGAGTACAAGCTCGGCGACCCGCTCGACGACGCGACGTCGATGGGACCGCTCGCGCGGCGGCCGGCGCTCGACGTGCTCGCGCGGCAGGTGTCGGACGCGACACGTCGCGGCGCGCGCGTTCTCTTCGGTGGAGCGCGGCTCGCTGGAACAGCGGGTTGGTTTTTCGAGCCGACCTTGATCGCCGATTGTCCGAACGACGCTCTCGTGATGCAGGAGGAGAGCTTTGGCCCGATCCTCCCTGTCGCGCGTGTCGACAGCGACGAGGACGCGCTCGAGCGAATGAACGACAGCCAGTTCGGCTTGACGGCGTCGGTGTGGACGCGCGATCGCGCGCGCGCAGAGCGGATGGCGCGCGAGCTACGCGTCGGGACCGTTTATCAAAATCGATGCGATTCGCTCGAGCCGTCGCTCGCGTGGACGGGCGTGAAGGACAGCGGCAAGGGCGTGACGCTATCGCACTACGGATTCCACGCGCTGACGCGCCGGAAGAGTTTGAACTTCCGGGCGTGAGACCCACTGCGGCGGTTGGCTTCGCTTGTGCGGCTGAGTCTTGGCTCGTCGATCGGTGCTGAGCGCGTCGTCGCAGCACCGATCGCTTTCGTCATCCTCAGCTCGGCCTGGGTCGCGAAGGGGTGTGCTCGCACTTGATGCCACCGCGGAAATGGCGCTCTACGCACTTGTTCCCGCGCGAACTACCCGCATCGCGCCACGGCCGCGACGCCAAGCTTTCCTACGCTGTGCATCTTCACTTCCCCGATTCTCGGAGTTCCATCGATGCGCACACTCACTGCCGAAGCTGTCCGTTCCCTCGCGTCCCGTCATCAACCGCCGTGCGTCTCCCTGTATTTCCCGACGCACCGCGGCCACGCGATCGACGACCGCGCGAAGCTTCATGGCCTTGTCCGACAACGCGGAGCGAGCGCTGCAAGACCAGCTCTCGCGCGCGGAGTGCGACGCCCTTCTCGCGCCGCTTGTGGCGCTTGCGGACGCGAAAGACTGGTCGGATGCGCTGGATGGCGCGGCGGTGTTCGTGGCGCGCGATGTTCACGAGCATTACCGGCTGCCGGTCGAGGTCCCCGAGCTGCTCGTCGTCTCGGACAGCTTCCACATCCGTCCGCTGCTCCGTTACGTGCAGTCCAATCGCCAGTATTACGTGCTGCTGCTCGCGCAGGGGCACGTCGGATTCTTGAAGGGCAGCGCGGAAGGGCTCGTCTCCGCTCGCGTCGAGGGCCTTCCGCACTCGCTCGATGAAGCGCTCGGTGAGGAGGATCGCGAGCGCTCGGTCACGTACCACTTCGGCGCGCGCGCCGGCAAGAATCCGATCTACGGCGGTCAAGGCAAGACCGACACGTCGCGCGACGAAGACCTCGCGCGATTCTGCCGCGCCGTCGACGCGGCGATCTGGAACGTGCTTCGCGACGAGACAGCGCCTCTCTTCGTCGCGGCCTCGCCGCGGCTCGCGGCGCTGTTCCAATCGATCACGCGCTATCCGCACGTCGTCTCCGGAGCGCTCGGCGCCGACTTGGGCCGCGCGACCGTGCCCGAGATCCACGCGCGCACGTGGCCGGCCGTCGCGCAGTGGATGACCACCAAGGAAGACGTCGTGCTGGAGCGCTACGATCGCCTCGTGTCCAAAGCGCGCGCTCTCGACGACGCGCGCGCGATCGCGAAGTTCGCGCTCGAAGGCCGTGTCCGGGATCTCTCCCTCGATCGCGACGCGCACCTGTGGGGTCGGTTGAATCGAGACACGGGAGACGTCGTGCTGCACGGCGACCGACCGGGCGATCGCACCGAGGACGTGCTCGACGATTTGGCCGAGGCCGTGCTGCTGCGCGGCGGCGACGTGTGGTCACTAGACAAGTCGCGGATGCCCACGAAGTCTCCGGTGGCAGCGACGCTGCGCTGGTGAGCGCCGGCGCGAGCCCGGTCGCTCACCCGACCTGGAGGCTCGCGCTCGTCCGGAGAGAGAGCACGCTCTTGAACCTCGCGCGGTGCGAAGCGGACCTCGGCAAGCTCGGCTCGGCGTACGAGCGGATCCAGGAGGCACTCCGCACCCTGCCCCCGGCCGACCCTCGTCTCACGATCGCCAAGGATCTGCTCGA
>JANLUN010000011.1:0-1271 GCA_031363505.1 Planctomycetota bacterium
CGAGGTTCGCGAGTCGCAGCCGCGGCGCCGCGTTCGTCGCGCCCGGGTTCACGGGGATCGTGAATCGTCCACCGTCCATCGCGAGGCAGTCGCGAAACGCCTGCGCGGCGGCATCTCGCGCACCGAGTTCTTCGAGCGCCGCGCCCTCGAGGAAGCGCAAGTTCGGATGCGGCTCGACGCATCGTTTCGCTGCCGCGCGCACCGTGTCGAGCGCTGCCTGTGCTTCGCGATCCTCGAGCTGAAGCGTCGCGAGAACCGCCGCGAGCTGGATGGGGGAGGGTCGGAGCTTCTCCGACTCACGACGATCGAGTGCCTCCAAGAACGGTGCGAGGTGGCGTTCACCGATCGCGCGCGCGCGCGTCCGTTCGCCCGAGCGCACGTACTCGAGCGCCAAGTAGCCGGCGAGGTCGCCGTCGGCGGGATCTTCGCCCAGCGCGAGCTCGAGCAACCTTCGATTCCGATCGCTCTTACCGAGCGCGCGTCGCAGTTGCTTGACCTCGCCGTAGTGCGCGATCGGCGCCTCCACGGGCCCGATGCGTCCGCCGATCGCGCGCAACGTCGCGTCGATGTCCTGGAACAACGTCTCGTGCACTCGCCGCCGATAACGCAGACGTGCGTCGTTCTTGAAGAAGCGCGGGACCCAGGCCGTTTCGTGCAATCGTCGCGAGCCGCTCACGACTTCGTCCGGCGTAGCATCGAGCGCGTCCGCATCGGAGAGCGGCAGCATGCCGATCGCCAACTTCGTATTGGAAGCCGCCGCCGCGAGCCTCGAAGCTCCTTCGGGCACAAGTCGCTCGTCCGCGTCGAGGACGAGGATGTGCGTGCCGCGCGCCGCATCGAGCGACACGTTGCGCGCGGCTGCGAAGTCGTCGCACCAAGCGAAGCGCAGGACGCGCGCGCCACCCCGCTCGGCGACCTCCACGGTCGCATCCGTGCTGCCGGTGTCGACTACGATCATCTCGTCGACGGCGGGGCGCGCGCTCGCGAGGCACGCGTCGAGGAAACGCTCCTCGTCGCGGACGATCATGCACAAGCTGATGCGCGGCACGCGCGGAGCCTACCATCGGGCGCAGGCAGCGCTAAGCTTCCGCGATGCCCGAAGCACTGGCGCTCGCCCCCTCTTCGATTCTCGCCCTGTGCTTGGCGTTCTTGGCGGCCGGCCTCGCGTTGACGCTGATCCTGGTGACGAAAGCACGCCGCACGATCGGCGAGCCGATTGCGGTCGAGAGACCGAGCAAGCGCTTGCGCCGGATGGTCCTCCTCGGCGCGCA
>JANLUN010000028.1:0-2838 GCA_031363505.1 Planctomycetota bacterium
CTTGGCTTCGTCCCGACGCGAAGAGCCAAGTGACGGTTGAGTACGAAGGCCACAAGCCGGTGCGCGTGCACACCGTCGTGATCTCCACCCAGCATGCACCCGAGGTCACGCACGAAACGATCAAGAGCGAAGTGATCGAAAAGATCGTGAAGGCCGTCATCCCGGCGCAGTTCCTCGACGCGAAGACCGTCTACCACATCAACCCGACGGGACGTTTCGTCGTCGGCGGTCCGCACGGCGACTGCGGTCTCACGGGTCGCAAGATCATCGTCGACACGTACGGCGGCATGGGCCGTCACGGCGGCGGCGCGTTCTCCGGCAAGGATCCGACGAAGGTCGACCGCTCGGCCGCGTACGCAGCGCGCTGGGTCGCGAAGAACGTCGTCGCGGCGGGTCTCGCGGAACGCGCGGAGATCCAAGTCTCGTACGCGATCGGCGTCGCGAAGCCTCTGTCGATCCGGGTCGACACGTTCGGGACGGGCAAGGTCGCCGACGATGAGCTCACGCGCGCCGTCGAATCGATCTTCGATCTGCGGCCGGCCGCATTGATCGCGCAGTTCAATCTGCGCCGCCCGATCTACGAGAAGACTGCTTACCACGGCCACTTCGGGCGCGAAGGATTCCCCTGGGAGGCCACCGACAAGACCGCGGCGCTGAACGAGGCCGTCGCGGCCAAAACGCGCAAGTAGCGGGGCGCGTGACTGCGGCGGGGGGCTCGGGTAGAAGGACGCCCGGAGCACACCCCCTTATGTCGAACGCCAATCACACGACCGGCACGCGGATCGCTCGAGCGGGCTTCACGCTCATCGAGCTCCTGGCCGTCATCCTGATCATCGGGATCCTGATGACGTTCTTGCTGCCCAAGATCCCCGAGTTCATCGACAGCGGCAAGGTCACGGCCTGCAAGGCGAATCTCAAGGAGATCCACAACGGGCTGACGATTTACAACATGAAGCACCAGCGCATTCCGAACGAGAGCGGCGTGCGCTTCTTCGCGACGTTGATCAGCAAGGGTGTGTGGGAGAACTCGAAGCCGAGCGCGCTCAAGCTCACGTGTCCCGGCGTCGACATCGGCGCGCTCGCGATCGGCAGCATCGAGAACACCGACGAGTGGTTCGGAAACCTCGAGATCCTCGATGGCGACTACTCGTCGTACGCGGGTCGAGACTGCAAGCAGTTCCCGTTGCGCAAGTTCCCCGGCAGCGACAAGGACCCGCTCGTCGCCGACGACAACGTGGGCGACGAAACCGAGGGCAACCATCGCACGACGACGTGCGTGCTCTACGCCTCCGGATCGGTCGGCACGTACGAAATCTTCGAGCTGCAGGAGAAGGGCGTCGTCGACAAGGAAACGAAAGTCCTCGTCGTCGGCCCCGATTCGCCTGTCGAAGAGCTGCGCAAGCTCAGTCTGGACTGAGCAGCGTCGAAGTCCGATGCGGTCGGATTGAGGCGCGAGCCTGTTCTCGTCGATGGGGGATGCCTAATCTCTGGCGCCTTCGCGCCTCGCCCCCTCGGCATGAACCCGCTCGCCCTCTTCCGCGCCATGCGCCCACAGCAGTGGGTGAAGAACATCTTCGTCCTGGCGGCGTTGGTGTTCGCGCGCGGTGCACGCGGCAGTCTGCTCGACGGCGATCTCTCGGACGTCTGGCGCACGCTGTACGCGTTCGCCGCGTTCTGCCTCGGATCGAGCGCGATCTACCTCGTCAACGACGTGATGGACGTCGAGTCCGATCGCAAGCATCCGACCAAGCGCAATCGGCCGATCGCGTCGGGCGCCGTCACCGTGCGCGCCGCCTTCGTCGCGTCGATGGTGTGCGTCGCGCTCGCGCTCTTCCTTTCGGCACGCGCGTATCCCGCCGGCGCGCCGGCACCGACGGTGCAGCACATCGTCGCCGCGTACATGGTGCTGAACCTGGCGTACAGCCTGAAGCTCAAGCACATCGTGCTCGTCGACGCGTTCTGCATCGCGACCGGATTCCTGCTGCGCGTCAAGGCCGGCGGACTCGCCGCCGGAGCTCAGATCTCGCACTGGCTGATGCTGTGCACGCTGTTCCTCGCGCTGTTCCTCGCGCTGTGCAAGCGGCGCGCGGAGACCGATCTCCTGGGCGCCGACCGCGGCGATCACCGCGCGATCCTCGTCGAGTACACGAGCGGCTTCCTCGATCAGATGGTCACCGTGCTCGCGGCGTGCACGATCCTGACGTACACGATGTACACGGTGTCCGAGGAGACCGCGGCCAAGTTCGGCCACGGGCACCACATGGTCTGGACGGTTCCCTTCGTGGTGTTCGGTCTCGCGCGCTACATGCTGCTCGTGCAGACGCAAAAGGGCGGCGGCAGCCCGACGCGCGTCTTGCTCGGCGGCGACGCGCTGTTCCTCGTCAACTCGCTCGGATGGCTCGGCACGGTCGCGTGGGTCGTCCTGTCGCGCGACTAGCGTCCGGAGTCAAGGCGCTTGGCGCGTCACGGCACGAGCTGCGGCAGCGCGGGCGCGAGCACCGCGGCGCGCGCACGCTGACGTTCGACGACGGCCTCCGCCGAAGGCGTCGTGTGCGGCGGGCCCGCGAGTGCTTGCCAACGCGCGCGCACTTCCTGCGCGTCGGGTGACGCGAGCTTCGAAAGCCAAACGTCGAGCGCCGCCTCGGCCGCATCGGCATCGGCGCCGGGGAGCGTCAGGCATTCGACGAGGAACTTGGTGGCGTCTCGATCCCGGCCCAGCATCAAGAGTGAGAGCGCCGCGGCTTGGCGCAGATCGATGGGCTCGTCGACCGCGAGCGCCGTGAGGAGCGGACCGACTCCGGCCGGCAAGTTGAGCGGACCGAGCGCCTGCGCGGCCGC
>JANLUN010000100.1:0-5668 GCA_031363505.1 Planctomycetota bacterium
CGAGCGGCGTCGTGATCGGCAGCGACATCGAGCGCGCGTTCTTCGTGTGGTGGGTTGGGACGCCTCTGGTCGGCATCACGTTCACGGGCGGAACTCCCAACGCGGTCCATCCCGGTGGTGCGTTGCTCCCGGTGGACATCAACGAGCTGACGCCGGGCGTGTTCCAAGCCGGCACCGCGAAGGTCCACGTGGACACGGGCTCGGGTTTCGTCGCGTACGACCTCGTGCAGGACGGATTCACCACCTACCGCGCACCGTTCCCGCCGTCGGATTGCGGATCGGTCGTTTCCTATTACTTCACCGCGCAGTCGACCAACGGCGTCGTGTGGAGCGATCCGCCCGGCGCTCCCGAGATCGTGCACACGATCGTTTCGTCGATCAGCCAGTCGCCGGTCTTCCAAGACGACTTCGAGAACAACATCGGTTGGACGGGAACGACCGCGGGTGACACGGCGACGGCCGGTGCTTGGACGCGCGTCGATCCCGTTGGAACGGCTGCGCAACCTGAGCTCGATCACTCGGTTGGACTGGGAACGCGCTGTTTCGTGACCGGTCAAGGCGTCGCGAACGGAGCGCTCGGCGCCGCGGACGTGGACGGTGGACGGACGACGCTTACGTCGCCGGTGCTCGATCTGTCGGGCACGACGGCTCCCGTGGTCGGCTACTGGCGCTGGTACTCGAACGACCAAGGCACCACGGGCATGGCCGACACGTTCCGTGTCGACGTGTCGAACAACAACGGCGGCGCGTGGGTCAACGTCGAGACGATCGGACCGTCCGGACCGCACACGAGCGGCGGCTGGATCCATCATCAGTTCGCCGTGTCGGCCTACGTCGCGCCGACGGCGCAAGTGCGCGTGCGATTCGTCGCCGACGACGCGGGCACCGGACACATCGTCGAAGCCGCGATCGACGACTTCCAAGTCTCCGATCAAGTGTGCATGGGCAGCACGGGATTCTGCTCGGGCGACGGCACGGCGGTGGACTGCCCGTGCAACAACTGGGGCTCACCCGGCGCAGGTTGCGTGAACTCGTTCGGACTCGCCGGGTTGCTCACCACGAGCGGCACGCCGAGCGTCGCGAACGACACGCTCGTGCTCAACGGTTCGGGCATGCCCTCGGGAACGCTGACCGTGTTCTTCCAAGGCACCGAGCCGGAGAGCGGCGGCCTCGGCGCGCAAGCCGCGGACGGAATCCGTTGCTTGTCGGGCCAGATCATCCGACTCGGAACGAAGACGACGATCCTCGGCGGGACGGCGAACTATCCGGAGCTCGGCAATCTGTCGGTCTCCGCGCACGGATTGGTCGCGACGCCGGGCACGCGCTACTACCAGATCTGGTACCGCAACTCGATGGCGTTCTGCACGTCGGCGACGACGAACTACACCAACGGTCGCATCGTGGTCTGGGGACCGTAGAGCGCTCCTTCTAGCGACACGCCGCGGCGCCGCGCATCCTTTGGGGTGGCGGCGCCGCGGTCATTTCACAGGAAGAGTTTCGACGAGTTCCTGCATCGGATCGCACGCGTGCGGCATCTGGATGCCCGAGCCATGCACAGCGAACCGATTCCGACCGCCCATCTCCTGACGAGCCACGTCCAGTGGATTCGCTCGCTCGCGCGACACCTCGTCGCGGACGCGGTCCAGGCCGATGACCTCGCGCAGGACACGTGCGTCGTCGCGTTGTCTCACGCGCCCCGCGAACCCGGCCGCCTCCGCGGCTGGCTCGCGAGCGTGATGCGCAACCTCGCGCGTCAACACGGCCGGACCGACGGCCGCCGCCGCGCGCGCGAGGAATTCGCTGCACGACCCGAAGCGAGCGAGACGACCGAATCCGCGGTCGAGCGCATCGCCGTGCAGCGCGAGCTCGTCGAGGCCGTCCTCGATCTCGGCGAGCCCTACCGCGAGGCGATCCTGCTGCGCTTCTTCGAAGAGCTGCCGCCGCGCGAGATCGCGCGACGACTCGACGCGCCCGTCGCGACGGTGCACAGCCGGATCGCGCGCGGGCTCGCCGAGCTGCGCCAGCGTCTCGATCGCGCGCACGGCGAGCGACGCTCGTGGCTCATGCTCCTCCTCCCCTTCGCCGACACGCCGCGCAGCGCGGCGCCAACCCTTGGAACGTGGATCGTGAACGCCAAAGCCACCATCGCAGTCGTATCGCTCGTCGCGATCGCGACCGTCGCCGCAGTCGCATCGCTCAAGAGCGACGAGGCTCCCGCGAGCGCACTCGCTTCCGCCACGAGCGATTCCCCGGAGCTCACGACGGAGACAACGCCTCTGCAGTCGACGCTGACCGAAAGCGAGACGCGAGCTGCGCCGAACGAACGCGTCGTCTTGCCGACCGCGCCGAAGGCCGCATCCGACGCGTCGAGCGCGCCGGCGAGCGTCCGCGTCGTGCGCGGCCGAGTGATCGATGCGCAGGGCGTTCCGCTCGCCGGTGTCGACATCGCGGTCGCGGATTCGAACGCGACGGATCGCTCGCGTTCCGCGGCGGGCGGATGGTTCGAGCTGAAGACGGAGCGGTCGGCGCTCGAGCTCGAATCGGTGTCCGATGCTTGGACGAACGTGCGCAGCGGAAGCTGGCTCGCGAGCTCGACGATCCACCCTCTCGTCATCGTCGCTCCGGCGATCGAAGTGGGCGGCACGGTGCTCGATGCCGGGCGCGTGCCGCTTGCGAATGCACGCGTGACGCTCGCGCTGCCGCGCGGCTTCGAAACGCGCTTCGCGGACAACCTCGAAGCGACGCACGTGCTCGGCTGGCAAACGCTGACCGACGCCGAGGGTCGATTCACGCTGCCGCGCGCGCCACAGATCGCGGACGCGACCGTGACCGTCGTCGCCGACGGTTTCCAATCGCAGTCGCAGCCCGAGCCGCAAGCGTCGAGCCTCGACCTCCTGTTCGTGCTCGTGCGTCCCGCGGCGCCGCTGGCGGGCTCGCTCCGCGGACGCGTCTTGAATGAGAGCGGCGCGCCGGTCGTCGATGCGCGCGTTGCTCTGGGACTGACGTCGACTCTCTCGGCCGCGAACGGAGAGTTCGCGATCAACCTCACGCGCGCGATCACCGCGGATCGACTGACTGCGGTCAAGCTCGGCTTCCGTCCGGCGAGCCTCGACCGTCCCCAAGAGCCGACGGCGACCAGCAACGGTTGGCCGGACTTCGTCGAGCTGCGCCTCGGCGGTCCAGCGCTTTCGATCACAGGTCGCGTCGTCGATTCGAACGGCAAGCCGCGTCCGAAGCTGCGTCTGTGGCTCGCCGATCCGACTGCGTTCGGCGTCATCGGGCGTGTCCCCGTGCAGCTCGAAAACCTGATGTCGGGCGCGACCGTGTTGCCGGAGATCGTCGCCTCCGAGCCGCCGCCGGACGCGGAGGACGGCGACGACTTCATGGACAGCTTCCGCGGTGCGGGACCGTCGACCGCGTACTGGAGCTGGGTCGCGACCGACTCCGACGGGCGCTTCACGATCAACGGACTCGACGAGCGCCGCTACCAAGTCCGGATGATGGACGACGCGACGCTCTCCGTGTTCACGAGCAAACCGATTCTCGCCGGTTCACGCGACGTGAAGATCGAGATGCCCGACATGCCGGTGTATCCGGTCGTCGCCGGCCGCGTGCTCGGTCCGCGCGGGAAGCCGATCGCGGGCGTGCGCATCACGCTGCGTCGCGAAGCCTTCGGAACTCGCACGCGGGTCTTCGGCGGAACGGCGCAATACGGCGTCATCCAGCATCGCGAGAGCGCGACGACGGACTCCGACGGGCTGTTCGAGTTCAAGGACGTTCCGCGCGAAGGCGTCGGCCTCGATCTGCGTGCCGACGGAATCGTGCCGCGCGAGTTCTCGCTCGCCGATGCCGCAGCGCCGGACAACTTGGAGCTCACCGTCGAAGCGCGGTGCCGAATGGAAGTGCGCCTCAAGGCCCCGATCGCGCGCGCGGACCGGCTGGCCGTGCGCGATGCGGATGGTCGGGGGCTCGACGTGCTCTTGATCACGCAAGGGAGCGTCAACGCGTACACGGACGTCGGCCTTGTCGACGGTCGCTCGGGCGTCGTGTCGGTGAGCTCCGCGGCGCGCACGCTCGTCCTGCTCCACGGCGAGCAGGTCGTCGAGACGCACGCGATCGACCTCCTCGAGGACGAGATCAACGTGCTCGAGCTGTAGTACGACGAACAGCACGGCGTCATCATGGCGCGATGTCGAGCCGAGCCTCGTCCGTCCCGCCCCGCCTCACGGGCGATCTCCTGATCGGGCTCCTGTGCTTGATCTGGGGCAGCACCTGGATCGTCATCAAGTTCGGGCTCGAGGACATGCCGCCGTTCACGTCCGCGGGCGTGCGGTTCCTGATCGCGGCCGCCGTGATGACCGCGGCCACGTTCTGGCTGCGCGACCGTGAAGGCGGCACGCGTCCGCCGCTTTGGCTCTCCGTCGTCCTCGGCTTCACGAGCTTCGGGCTCTCGTACGCGGTCGTGTACTGGAGCGAGACGCGCCTGCCTTCCGGGATCGTCAGCGTGCTGTGGTCCGTCTTTCCGATGTTCATGGCCGTGAGCGGCCACCTGTTCCTCCGCGGCGAAACCTTGCGCGCACGCCAGTGGCTCGGATTCGTCGTCGGCTTCATCGGCGTCTGGCTCTTGTTCGTCACCGACGTGAAGAGCTTTGGAGCGGGCGCGATCCCGGCGGGGCTCGTGATGCTCCTGAGCCCGATCGCCGCCACGGTCGGAACGACGCTCGTCAAGCGCTACGGCAGCGGCGTGAACTCGCTCGCGCTCAATCGCGACGGCATGTGGATCGGAGCGGCGATCCTGTGCCTCATCGCGCTCGTCACGGAGCGCGATGCGACGCCGCGGTGGACCGGCGCGGCCATCCTCGGGATCCTGTACCTCGCAATCGTCGGTACAGCGGTCGCGTTCGGACTTTACTTCTGGTTGCTGCGTCACCGGCCCGCGAACCACCTGACCTTGATCTCGTACGTCACGCCCGCCGTCGCGCTCCTTCTCGGCGCAGCCTTCGGCGAGACTCCGATCACACGCTACACGCTCGCGGGCAGCTTGCTGATCCTCGTCGGCATCGCGCTCGTCGTGCGCGGAAAGGCGAGCACGGCGCCCGCGCGCGAGCCGTAAATGCAAGCGGTCGGCAGGAGTCCTGCCGACCGCGTGAACTGCACGAAGTCAGAGCGTGCGAGTCGGAGCTACTTCAGCTTCGCGATCAACTCTTCGCTGAGGCGCTTGTATTCCTTGCCGACCGGTTCGTTGTTCTTCTTGGCCAGCTCGAGCGACTGCTGAGCCGCCGCCAGCGCGCCAGCCTTGTCGCCCACTTTCGCCAAGATCAGGCCCTTGCGGTAGATGACCCACATCGCGTCCGGTTGTTCCTTGATCGCTTCGTCGATCCAAGCGACGGCTTGCTTCAGATCGAGATCGTGCTCGTAGTAGAACATCGCCGCCTGGAAGTAAGGCTTCTTGCCTTCGCCCTTCATCGCAGCCTGAATCTGCGGCACCACGACACCGACGACGTCGGTCTCGATTTCGATCGGCACGCGCGTCTTCTCCCATTCGATCGCGATCACAGCTTTCTCGTCGCGAACGTTCATCAGGTTGATCGTCATCGTCTCGACGAGCTCGGGCAACGCCACCGGCTTCGCGGTCACGCGCACGACGTCGTTCTTCTCGTCGTAGGAA
>JANLUN010000114.1:0-2885 GCA_031363505.1 Planctomycetota bacterium
GGATGACTGCGCACGAAAGCGTCGCGTGCGTCGTCGTCGGCGCGCGTCGATGCGCGGACTTCGACGGGCGACGAAGCGGAACCCGTGCTCGCGGGATAATCCCGCTCGCGTGCGACGACATCTGCGGTGGTCATTCGTGGATCCGCTCGATGCGGTACTCGCGCAGGTTCCGGGCTTGCGTGTAGATGATGATCTCTCCGACGAGGCCGAAGCCGATGATCTGCACTCCGAGCAGCGTCATCAGGAGCGCGATGAGGAACAGCGGACGCTGGTAGACGCCCGTCCCCCGGAACACGTACTCGAACAGGATCCAGCCGAGCAGCAGCCCGCCGATCAAGAAGAACACGCCGCCGAGCGTCCCGAAGAAACGCAGCGGCTTGAGCGTGAACTTCGCGAGGAAGAGCATGCCGAGGATGTCGAGGAAGCGGCGCACGTACACGCCCACTCCGAAGAAGCCCGCGCCCCCCCACTCTTGCAGGTGGCGCACCTTGACCTCGACGACGCGGAATCCTTGGCGCACGGCGATCACCGGCAGGAAGCGGTACATGTCGCCGTACAAGACGAGCTCTTCGAGCACTTCGCGTCGAAACGCCCGGAAGTAACAGTTGAGGTCGTGGAACTCCATCTTGACCATGCCGCGCACAGCCCAGTTGAAGAACGACGACTGCATCCGGTTCAAGAACGGATCGATGCGCGGATGACGCCACGGCGTGACGAAATCAGCGCCCGCGTCGAGCGCCGCGAGCATGGCGCCGATCTCCTGCGGATCCACTTGGACGTATTGCGGCGCGGTCACGACGATGCGCCCGCGCGCCTTCTCGAAGCCGGCGGAGAGACACACGGACTCGCCGAACGCTTGCTGGAACGACAGCGGACGTACTTGCGCTCCGCGCTCCACGGCCAGCGCGTTCGCCTCCGACCACGCGGATCCGCGGACTCCGTCGAACACGAGGATCGCTTCCCACGTCTTCCCGAGCTGATCGAGCTCGCCGCCGAGCGCTTCGACGACCTCGCGCACGCGGCCCTCGCCCGACAGGATCGGAACGATCATCGAGACGTCGAGTTCGCGCACGCTTTGCATGCTCGGGTCCGCCGCGTCACCGGCCGTATCGCGCGGCACGGCCGCCTTCTGCTGTGTCGCGCTCATCGTTTCTGCGCGTGCTCCAGCGACTTCACGATCACCCTCTCCGAGTTTCGGGCGTGGATGCCGCTGGCCTTGACCGCCAACTCGGCCAAGAGGCCCAGCATCGCGAAGTACATACACATCATGAAGTTCATCAGCATCACGATCATCGCGCCGCGGCCCCACGGGCTCGTGAAGCTGAGCCGGCTCCAGTTCGACAGGCAATCGACGAATAGGATGAGCAGCATCGCCGCGAACGGCAGCGTCAAGAGTACGAAGTATTGGAGCGGTCGCTGCGAGAACGAGGACACCATCTTGATCGCGAGCAGGTCGGAGAGCACGCGCATCGCGCGGCCGAGCCCGTACTTGCTGCGACCGAATCGACGCGGGCGGTGGTTCACGACGAGCTCCGTGATCCGCGCGCCGCTGCCCGCGGAGATCGCGGGCAGGAACCGGTGCTGCTCGGCGTAGATCGGCATCGCGCGGATCACTTCGCGTCGAAACGCCTTGAGCGTGCAGCCGGTGTCATGGATCTGAACACCGGTGACGATCGCGATCAGGCGGTTCGCGATGCGCGACGGCAAGCGGCGGAGCACGAAACCGTCCTGGCGCGACTTGCGCCAGCCGGCGACGACGTCGTAGCCGTGGCCCAGCTCCTCGACGAGGCGCGGAATGTCGGCGGGATCGTTCTGCAGATCGCCGTCCAGCGTGACCACGATCTCCCCACGCGCGAGGTCGAAACCCGCCGCCATCGCGGCCGTTTGCCCCGACCGCCCGCGAAACGCGATCACGCGGATGTGGGGATCGCGCGAGCGCAGATCGAGCATGATCGCGCGGCTCGTGTCGGACGACCGGTCGTCGACGTAGATGACTTCCCAGGTGAGCCCCGTGGGCTCCAGGCTGCGCGAGATCTCATCGTGCAGGATCGGGAGGCTCTCCTCCTCGTTGTAGACCGGGACGACGACGGAGATCTGGAGCGAGGGTGACATCGGGGCGCGTCCTTCAGGTTCGCCTGCACCGGCCCTTTGACCCAAGCCAAAAAGCCGCTCACGGCATCGAGCGCGGTCCGCAATTGCAAGTTCGAGAACAGAGCCGCTTGCCCGGCCCTCGCGAGCCGCTAGGATCAGCTTCTGCGATGGTACCGCGCGAATCGAACGGCTCGTTCACCCTGATGTTCGGCGCGGGAGAGCGGCTCGCGACGCTCCGATCGCTCCTCGGCCCGCTCGCGGGCGCCCCGCGCATCAAGGCACTCGACGATCTGGAACTGCTCCTCGACGCGCCCGAATCGGCCGGCACGCTCGTCCTGGACGCGGACCGACTCTCGCCCGACGACGTCGTGTTCGTTCGCAGGTTTGCGAACCGCCGGCCCGACTTCAGGGTCGTGCTTCTCGGAGACGACGCGTCACGCCGCGTGGCGCGCGAGCTCTTGCGCCTCGATCGTGCGCGCTGGATCGCGTGGCCGCCCGACGTCGAGCACTTGCTCGCGCTGGCCGAGCCCGCGCTTTCGGTCCATGCTCCCGCGGCGAATGCGCCGATCGACGGAACGCCCGCCCGCGCGTCCGACGAGGTCGATGAGATCGCCGAGATCGAAGCGATCCTCGGGACGCCGCGCGGCGCGCGCACGCCGCGCGCGCGCGCGCCAGACGAACTCGGCGCTCGGACGTCACGCCCGAGCGAGCCGGACGAACGCGCGACAACGTCCACCTCGAACAGTCCAGCTCCCACACAACCGGCGCCGTACTTTCGCGAGCAGGTCGCGGAC
>JANLUN010000117.1:0-2685 GCA_031363505.1 Planctomycetota bacterium
CTCCGCCGCCTTCGTGCCCGGATACTTCTTCACGAGCGCGTCGAGCTTGCTGCGCGATTTGCCCAAGCCGATCTCGCGGATCGCAGCCTTGATCTTGTCGAGCTCTTTCGCGGCTTCGACCTCGACCATGAGCTTCGTGTCCGCCGCGATCGTTTCACGACGAGTCTTGGCGCGCGTGCCGAGCTCGCCGCCCGAAAACTCCTTCGCGAGCGTGTCGAACACGGTGAGGGCGCGCGCGATCTCGCGGCTCTTCACGAGTGATTCCGCGTTCGTGAACAGGTTCTCGACGTGCTTCGTGAGCGCTTCCTTGGTCGCAGTCGCACGCGCCTGCTCCTCAGGCGTCGTCTTCGGATCCGCGATCGTCGCGTCGATGTCTTTCAACGCCGCCGCGAGTTCGCCGTCCGCAGCGAGTCGTTCAGCCTTCGAGAGCTTGGCACCGACCTCCGTTTGCAGCTGTACGGCGAGGAACCCACCCTTCGGGCGTCGCGCCCCCTTGAGCGCATTCTTGAGGGTGCCCTTCGATAGCGACGACGGATGTCCCTGCCACGCGATCGTGCCGTCTGGCGCGATCAACACGGTCGACGGGTAGCCCTCGATTCCGAACGCGCGATTCCCCGACGAACCAGCGGCGACGTAGAACGGCAGGTCGTACTGATCGACGTACGGCGCGACGAGCTTCGCCGGTTCGTCACTCAGCGCGAGAACGACGAGGCCGTCGTCCGAGAACTCCTCGTACACGTCCTTGAGGTGAGGCCACGCCCCACGGCAGGGGCCTCACCAAGTGGCCCAGAACTCGATCAGCACGGCTTGGCCGCGCAAGCTCTTCAGTGTCGGAGTCGAGCCGACGGTGTTGAACCACTCCTTCGCGCTGAACTCGGGCGCTTGCGAGCCGACGTCGGTCGCTTGCGCTTGCAGCGAGCCGTGCAGGAAAAGCGTCAGCGCGAGTGCGGCCAGCATCGACACGTGGGTTCTTGTTCTCATGATCGAGCTCCGGGGACTCCAGCCTAGCCTGCGTGCCGCCGGTGCAGAAGGGGTGGAGGTTCGGCGAGCGAAGTTCCCTTTCCCACCGCGTCCGCTGCCTACTTCGAAGTCGCCGGCGTCGTTCGCCCGCTCGCGCGCTGTCGCAACGCGTACTCCGCGTCGAGACGGCGCAGATCGCCGCTCTCTTCCATGCGCAGGAGCTCGCGATTGATCTCCGCCAAGAGCTCGGTCTTCGTCTTCGGCAGCGCGAGCGCGTAACTCTCCGCGCCGAGGTCGCCTGCAAGGCGCGTCAACGCGCCGTTGCTGTTCGCGATCAAGACGTCGGCATTGGGCCCGTCGAGGACCGCGGCATCGACTTCGCCCGAAACGAGTCGCTCGTGCAGCGGCATCTGGTTCTTGTTCTCAAAGACACCGGTGGCGCGCGGGAGTCGCAGAAGCACCGCGCGCTCGGAGGTCGTCCCCGTCCCCGCCGCGACCCTGCGACCGTCGAGATCCTTGATCGAACGCGGCTCGCCCGTGCCGCTGCGCACGACCGCCGTGAGCTCGGTCTCGAAGTACGGCACGGAGAACGCGACGCGACGCGCACGACCAGGCGTGATCCCCAAGGTCGCGCACACGACGTCGACTTCGCCGCGCTCGACGGCGGGGATCAGCTCGGCGAACGGCATGCGGCGCCATTCGATCGGTCGCTGCAAGGCCGATGCGATGCGCTCCATCATCTCGACGTCGCGACCGTGTTCTCGACCGTTTTCGTCGACCTCCGCGAACGGCGGATTGTCGAGGTCGGACGCGACGACGAGCGGCGCTGCGTCTTGACGACGGCCGGCAGACTCGCTGGCACAGGCGGCGCTGATCGCAGCGAGGAAGACGAAGAGGCAGAGCGCACCGATTCGCATGCGCAGAGAATAACGCCGTCCGCTCGCGGCTACACTCTCGCGCCATGCGCGCACGCGTGATCGGTTCGGGTGTATCAGGGCTCACCAGCGCGCTCTGTCTCGTCGAATCCGGGTTCGAAGTCGAGATCTGGGCGCGCGAGTTCCCGCCGCACACGACGTCGAACGTCGCCGCGGCGATCTGGTATCCGTACAAGGCCGGACCCGCGGACAAGGTCGAGCGCTGGGCGCGAGAGAGCTACGTGCGATTCCGCGAGTTGGCGCTCGACCCCGAGAGCGGAGTCTTGATGCGGGAAGGGATCGAGCTGCTGCCGGACGCCGATTCGCCGCCGCGGTGGCGCACGACTCTCGACGCGTTTCGCGTGGCGCGTCGCGCCGAGTTGCCGGAGGACTGCGGAAGCGGTTTCGTCTTCCGCGCTCCGGTGATCGAGATGCCGGTGTACCTCGAGTTCCTCCGGCGGCGGTTCGTCACGCGCGGCGGTGTGATCCGTCAGCGCGCGGTGAGCTCGGCCGACGAAGCGCTGTCGGACTGCCCGCTCGTCGTCGATTGCGCGGGCCTCGGTGCGCGCGAGCTCGCGCACGACCGCGAGCTGCACGCGATCCGCGGCCAAGTCGTGCGCGTCGAGAGGCGCGGTGTCGAGCGCTTCCTGCTCGACGACTTCGGGCCGCGCGGGCTGACCTACGTCATCCCTCGATCAGGCGACTGCGTACTCGGCTCGACGGTGGAGAACGATCGCGAAGATCTGACGCCGGACGACGCGACGACGCGGGCCATCGTCGAGCGCTGCACGGCGCGTGTCCCCGAATTGGA
>JANLUN010000142.1:0-5396 GCA_031363505.1 Planctomycetota bacterium
CCGCCCCAGAGGGAACGCCCTACCATGGCCCTCGTGACCCCGAGCAACGAGAACCCGATCCCTGCGCGATTCCATGTCCTCGAACAGCTCGCTCGGGGCGAAGACGAAGTCGTCGTGCGCGCGCGCGACACGCTGCTCCAGAGGGAAGTCGTTCTCAAGCGCCCGCTGCCGTGTGGATTCGGCGGTGCGCCGGATGCCGCCGAGCTGGCGCGCTCGCTGCGCGAAGCGCGCACGCTCGCGCGCGTGCAACACCCCGGCGTCGTGCGGCTCATCGACGTGATCGAAACGCGCGACGGTCCGATGCTCGTCATGGAGCCCGTGCCCGGCGAGTCGCTCGCCGAACGCGTCGCACGCGAGGGCCGGCCGACGCCGGAGGCTGTGCGTCAGCTCGGCATCTCCGTTTGCGCCGCGCTCGAGGTCGTGCACGCGGCCGGCATCGTTCACCGCGGCGTGTCCACGTCGAACCTCATGATGCGCGACGGTGCGTCGCCCGTGCTGACCGGTTTCAACTTCGCGAAGTTCGGGCCCGGCGGCTCGGGCACGATGCCCGGCACTTCGTTCTTGTACCGGCCCTCGCGCGCAGACGGTGCACCGCCGGCCGTCGTGCTACCACCGCATCCCGCGCCGGAGCAGATCTTGGGACAAGCAGCCGACGCGCGCTCCGACCTCTTCGGTCTCGGTTGGGTGATGTACGAGCTCCTCACCGGCGAGCCGCCCTACTCGCAGGAGGTCGACGTCGAGCGTTGGACGAGCCCGAAGGATCCGCGCAAGCTCGCTCCGGAGACGCCGCGTGGACTCGCGGACGCAGTCTTGAAGTGCCTGCAAACGAGCCCGCTCAAGCGATTCGCGAGCGCGAACGCGGTGCGCGCGGCGCTCGAGCAGTGCGCGCCCGTCGCCGCGGGTGTCGCAGGAAGCGCAACACAAAAGCCCAGTCGTTCGAAAGGACTGGCGATCGCAGCGGCCGGGATCGCCGCGATCGTCGTCGCGGCCTGGTTCGTCGCGCCGATGCTCGGGCTGCGCAATGGATCTTCGAGCGCCGACGCCGCGACGAACCACTTGGATGGCGCGCTGCGCGGCGTCGAGGGCGAACGCGGCGTCGCGGCCGCGCTCTCGCGAGCGGCGTACGATCCGCACTACCGGGAGCAATGGGCCGTCGTCATCGGCATCGACGACTACGAGCATTGGCCGAAGCTGGACTACGCCGTGGCCGATGCGCGCGGCGTGAAGGACTTGCTCGTCGCGAAGTTCGGCTTCAAGGCCGATCACGTCTTCGAGCTGATGGACAAGGACGCGACGCGCGACAACATCCAACGCTTGCTCGGCGGCGTCTTGCCGGAGAAAACGCAGCGGAACGACGGCGTGTTCGTGTTCTTCGCCGGACACGGCGCAACGCGCAAGCTGCCCGAAGGCGGCGACATGGGGTTCCTCGTCCCCGTCGACGGAACGTCGTCGGAGAGCGAATACATGGTGACGCTGCTCCCGATGGCGCAGATCCGCCAGTTCAGCGACCTCATTCCGGCCAAGCACGGTTTCTTCGCCGTCGATGCGTGCTACGGCGGGCTCGCGGCCGCGGAGCGCGGCATGGAGCCGACGACGCGTCCGTATGTCGCGCAGCTCGCAAGCCTGCGCTCGCGGCAGATCCTGACCGCCGGTGGTAAAGGCGAGAAGGTCATCGAGAAGCCCGAGTGGGGCCACAGCGCGTTCACGAAGACGTTCCTCGAAGGCCTCGACTCCGGCGTCGCCGACAGCGACCAAGACGGAGTCATCACGTCGGGCGAGATCGGTAGCTACATCAAGACGCGCGTGCCGAAGATCTCCGACTTCCGCCAGACGCCGCAGTTCAAGAACTTGTCCGACGACGAGGGCGAGTTCCTGTTCATTCGCGCGGAGTGAGCGGCTTGCAGCGGCGCCGCCGCGAGGACAACCTCTGCGGCATGCTCGCGCACGTCGGCCGCGATCTCGAACGTCCGGAAGGCCGCGCCAAGGTCACCGGCCGGGCGATCTACACGGCGGACCTCGCGGTTCCTGGTGCGTGGGTCGGCGGCGCCGTGCGCTCGAGCGTCGCGCGCGGACGACTCTCCGGCATCGACTTCGATCCTGCGTTCGACTTTTCGTCGGTCACGATCGTCGGCCCGGCGGACATTCCGGGCGAGAACGTCGTCGCGCTCATCGAGGAGGATCAGCCGCTTCTGTGCAGAGAGTCGATCGAGCACTTCGGCGAGCCGCTGCTTCTCGTCGCAGCGCCGGACCGCGCCACGCTGCTCGAAGCGCTGTCGCACATCCATCCGCGCATCGAAGCGCGCGAGCCGGTGCTCGACATGGAGCGATCGGCGCGCGTCTTCAAAGCGCTCGTCATCGAGAAAGGCGACGCGGACTGGATCGCGCGCCCGCTCGCGACCGATGCGCGCTTGTTCGAAGGCACCTACCGCACAGACTCGCAAGAGCAGCTATACATCGAGCCGCAAGCGTGCATCGCGTGGCCGGTCGATGGCGACGGCACGTGCCTCGTGAAGGGCTCGCTGCAGTGTCCGCACTACGTGCAGAAGGCGCTGGCGCGCACGCTCGGCATCGCGCCCGAGAAAGCGCGCGTCGTGCAACTCGAGACCGGCGGCGGATTCGGCGGCAAGGAAGACTATCCGTCGATCGTCGCGTGTCATGCGGCGCTGCTCGCGCACAAGGCCCGCCGTCCGGTGAAAGTGATCTACGAGCGTCATGAGGACCTCGCCGTCACGCCGAAGCGCCATCCCTCGCGCGTGACGCACCGCACGCTCGTCGATCGCGAAGGCCGACTGCTCGCGATGGACATCGACGTCCTGCTCGACGGCGGCGCGTACACCACGCTGTCGCCGGTCGTGCTCTCGCGCGGCGCGATCCACGCGACCGGCCCGTACCGCTGCGCGGACGTGCGCATCCGCGGCCGCGTCGTCGCGACGAATCACGTGCCGTACGGCGCGTTCCGCGGTTTCGGCGCGCCCCAGACGTGCTTCGCGATCGAGCGGCAGATGGATCGCATCGCGCGCGCGCTCTCGATCCATCCGCTCGAGCTGCGCCAGCGCAACATGCTCCGCATCGGCGACACGACCGTGACCGGACAAGTGCTGCGCGAGAGCGTCGGCGCAGCGGACGTCTTGGAGGATGTCGCGAAACGCAGCGGCTTCGACGCGCACGAGTGGTGCGAATCACAGGCCCGCGCCGGCGACACGAGCAAGCGGCGCGGCCTGGGCTTGTCGTTCTTCTTCCACGGTGCGGGGTTCACAGGTTCGGGCGAGGAGATGCTGCGCGGACAGGTCGAGATCGAGCTCGCGGCTGACGGAGTCGTCGAAGTGCGCGCGGGATCGACCGAGATCGGCCAGGGAACGAACGCGATGTTCGTCGCGATCGCTGCCGAGGCGCTCGGTGCCGCGCCCGACGACGTGCGAATCGCATCACCCGACACGGGACGCGTCCCGAATTCCGGTCCGACCGTCGCGTCGCGCACGTGCATGGTCGTCGGAGGATGCCTCGCGCGCGCGTGCCGCGAGCTCGGCACGCGCATCGGTGCGCGCATGCATGACACGAGCGGAGAGCGCGCGCCGTTTCGCGAACGTGCGCTGCTCTACCTCGCGACCGGCGGCGATGCGCGCGTCCACGTGACGTACGAACCGCCGAGCGGCATCACGTGGGACGACGTGCACTATCGCGGCGACGCGTATCCCGTGTACGGCTGGGGCGCCGACGTGGCCGAGATCGAGGTCGACGTCGACACGTGCGAGGTCGACGTGCTGCGGCTCTATTCCAGCGTCGACGTCGGCCGAGCGATCCAACCGATGCTCGTCGAAGGCCAGATCGAAGGCGGCAGCCTGCAAGCGGTCGGGTTCGCACACCTCGAAGTCGTGTCGACGCGCGACGGCCGATTCGAGCAGGACCGGCTCGCGACGTGCGTCATCCCGACCTCGCTCGACGCGCCGAAGTTCGACGTGAAGCTCTTCGAGCATCCGTACTCGGGCGGTCCATTCGGAGCGAAGGGCGTCGGCGAACTGCCGATGGACGGCGGCGCCCCGGCGGTCGCATCCGCGATCGAGGATGCGCTCGGCATCCACATCGATCGCGTCCCCGCGACACCCGAACGACTGCTCGACGCGTGTGCACGAGCTCAGACGACGCGCGGCGGAGAGCCCGCGTGAGATCGCCGATCGAAGTCGACGGAGAGTTCGCCGACATCACGCTGCGGGTGAACGGAATCGAGCGCGAGCTCTGCGTGCCGCCGCTGCGGCGTCTCATCGACTGCTTGCGAGAGGAGCTCGGCCTCACCGGCACGAAGGAGGGCTGCGGCGAAGGCGAGTGCGGCGCGTGCACGGTGCTCGTCGACGGCGCCGCGATCTTGTCTTGCCTCGTCCCTGTGTGCCAAGTCGAACACACCGACGTGCGCACGATCGAGAGCGACGGGCTCGACTCGATCCAGTGCGCGTTTCTCAAGACCGGTGCCGCGCAGTGCGGGATCTGCACGCCCGGCATGATCACGATGACGCGCGCGTTCCTCGACGAGTGCACGCGCGACGGGACGCCGGTGACGGAAGATGCGGCGCGCATAGCGCTCGCTGGGAACCTCTGCCGGTGCACGGGCTACGAGAAGATCATCGACGCAGTACTGCACACGCTCGAAACGGAGCGTGGACCTTGATCGTGATCTCCCCCACCGACCTCGGCGGCGCGTTGCGCGCGCTCGCCGCGTCCACGCCGAATACGCGCTGTCTCGCCGGCGGGACGGACCTGATGGTCGAGTTCGAGAACGGCCGCACGCGCCCCGATCGCGTCGTGAATCTGTGGAAGCTCGACGAGCTGCGCGGGATCGCGTTCGACGCGGGAACGCTGCGCATTGGAGCGCTCGCGACGTGCACGCAGCTCGTGCGCTCGCAGCTGGTCGCGGAGCACGCAGACATCCTCGCCGCCGCTGCGCGTGAAGTCGGCGCCGTGCAGATCCGCAATCGCGCGACGGTCGGCGGCAACCTCGGAACAGCTTCGCCCGCGGCCGACCTGAACCCGGTTCTGTTCGCGCTCGGTGCGCGCGTGCGTCTCGTGTCCTTGCGTGGCCGCCGCGAGCTCGCGGCGAGCGAGTTCATCACCGGTTATCGCGCGACCGCGCGCGCCCGACGAGCTGATCGAGGCGGTGCTCGTGCCCGGGCGTTCCATCAGGGAGTTCCGATCCTTCCGCAAGGTCGGCACGCGCAAAGCCCAATCGATCTCGAAAGTCGTCGTCGCGTTGAGCGTCGTGGTCGAGGGAGGGCGCGTGCACGCGCTCACGGCCGCGGCGGGCTCCGTCGCCGACCGCACGCGCCTCTTGCCGACGCTCGCGAGCGAGCTCATCGGCCGCGAGCCGACGCGCGCGACGATCGAGGCGGCCGCACGCAGCGCCGCGG
>JANLUN010000728.1:0-4489 GCA_031363505.1 Planctomycetota bacterium
TGACCGGCGGCACAGCGGTGACCGAAGAGCTGGGCCTCCCGCTCGACAAGGTGACCACCGAGCACTTCGGCACGGCGAAGCGCGTGCGCATCACCAAGGACAGCACGACGATCATCGGCGGCGCGGGCGCGAAGAAGTCCATCAACGACCGCGTCGCGCAGATCCGCGTCCAGATCGGCAACACGAAGTCCGACTACGACAAGGAGAAGCTCGAAGAGCGTCTCGCGAAGCTCCTCGGCGGCGTCGCCGTCATCAAGGTCGGCGGCAAGACCGAAGCCGAGATGAAGGCGCGCAAGGACCTGATGGAAGACGCGCTCAACGCGACGCGCGCCGCCATCCAAGAAGGCATCGTCCCGGGCGGCGGCGTGGCGCTCCTGCGCGCCGCCGAAGCCGTGCGTGCGCTGAAGCTCAGCGGCGACGAACGGTTCGGTGCACTGATCGTCGAGAAGGCGCTCGAAGCCCCGCTCCACCAGATCGCTGCGAACTCGGGCGCCGACGGCCCCGTCGTCGTCGAGAACGTGCGCGAAAAGTCGAAGTCGACGGGTTTCAACGCGCTCACCGGTGATTACGTCGACATGTTCAAGGAAGGCATCATCGACCCGGCGAAGGTCGTGCGCTGCGCACTGCAGAACGCGGCTTCGATCGCCGGTTTGCTCCTGACGACCGATTCCATGGTCACGGAGATCAAGGAAGAGAAGTCGCGCGTCGAAGGCAGCATGGGCTGATCGAGCGACGAAGCACGGCAGAACCTGCGGAGCGGTAGAGCGGCGACCCCAGCCCCTCGCCGCTCTGCGGCTTCCGTGCGCGAACGCGAGCAAAGCATGACGGGCCAGGCTCGGCGACTCTCACCTCGGCGCACCGCGCCGATCGCGCGGAACGCGGGCCTTTTCGCGACGTGCGCACGGACTGCCCAACGTCGATGAACGAACCTGAATGAGCGAGAAGCGCGACTACTACGAAGTCCTCGGCATCACCCGGCAGGCCAGCCAGGACGAGATCAAGAAGGCCTACCGCCAGATGGCGCTCAAGCACCATCCCGACCGCAATCCCGGCGACAAGGAAGCCGAGTCGCGGTTCAAGGAAGCGGCGGAGGCGTACGGCGTTCTCTCCGACGAATCGAAGCGACCACAGTACGACCAGTTCGGACACAGCGCGTTCGGACCCGGCGGCGGATTCGACGGGCAGCGCTACACGAACATGGAGGACATCTTCTCCGCGTTCGGCGACATCTTCGGCGGTGGCGCCTTCGGCGACGTCTTCGGTGGCCGTCGACGCGGCGGCCCGCAGCCGGGACGCGACCTGAAGATCGTGCTCGATCTCACGCTCGAAGAGATCGACGCTGGCGTGGAGCGTACGATCGCGGTCAAGCGTCTCGAGCCGTGCGTTCCGTGCAGCGGATCGGGCGCGAAACCGGGCACGTCGGTGACGGCGTGCACGACGTGCGGCGGACGCGGGCAGATCCACCGCAGTCAGGGCTTCTTCACGATGGCGACGACGTGTCCGCGCTGCCGCGGCGCAGGTCAAGTGATCCCGTCGCCGTGTGCGGAGTGCAAGGGCGCGGGCAAGATCCAAGAGAAGAGCGAGATCAAGATCGCGATCCCGGCCGGCATCGAAGAGGGCGTGCGGCTGCGCGTGCCCGAGCAAGGCGACGCCGGCGATGCGAACGCGCCGCGCGGCGACCTGTACTGCGTCATCCGCGAGCTCGAGCACAAGGTCTTCCAGCGCAGCGGCGCCGACTTGATGACCGAGCTCCCCTTCTATTTCACGCAGCTCGCACTAGGCGATCGCGTCGAGATCCCGACGCTGCGCGGTCGAGCGGAGATGACCATCCCCGCCGGCACGCAGAGCGGGAAGGTCTTCCGGCTGAAGAATCAGGGTCTACCTCAACTCGACGCTCGCGGCCGCGGAGACCAACTCGTCCGAGTTTTCATCGAGGTGCCGACGAAGTTGAACGATCGACAGAAGGAGCTCCTGCGCGAGTTCGCGGAGCTGGAAGCCAAGCGCACCGGCAACCAGTCGTTCTTCGAGAAGATCGCCAACTACTTCAACTGAGCACGTCCCATGACCGAGCGAAAACACGATCGACACGCGACGGAAGACGGTGAACTCGAGCCCGAGGCACGTTCCGGGGCGCGGGGCGAGCGCGCGTCCGACGCCGAAGACGGCGACCCCGCTGCGTTGCTCGCGAGCGTGGAACGCGAGCGCGACGAGCACCTGGCGAACTGGAAGCGCGCGCAAGCCGACTATCAGAACCTGCGCCGCCGCCTGCAAACGGACATCGATGCCGCGGTACAGCGGGCGAAGAAGCCGCTACTGCAGAACCTGCTGCTCGTGCTCGACTACCTCGAGATGGCGCTCGCGACGCCGTGCACCACGCGGGAGAGCAAAGACGTGCTCGCGGGCGTCGAGATGACGCGGAACGCACTGTTCAGCACGCTCGAGCGCGAGAACGTGCGTGCGATCCCCGACGGCGGTGTGTTCGACTCAGCGCTGCACGAAGCGGTCGAGCGCGTCGAGACGAAGAGCGTGAAGAGCGGCGAGATCGTGCAGACGCTGCGGCGCGGCTACACCGCCGATGGACAGGTTCTGCGCCCGGCGCAGGTCAAGGTCGCCGTCGACGCGCACGTGCGCGACGAACGAGCGGCGGGCGAAGAAGAAATGAGCTGATCCCCACGATGCCCACCTACGAATACCGCTGCGGCGCGTGCGGCAAGTCGCTCGAGATTTTCCACTCGATCTCCGAGGCGCCGAAGCGCAAGTGTCCAAGTTGCGGCAAGCCCAAGCTCGAGCGCCAAATCAGCGCCGGCGCCGGCATCCTGTTCAAAGGCAGCGGCTTCTATCAGACCGACTACCGCTCGGACGCGTACAAGAGCGCCGCGAGCGCGGATTCGAACGCTGCGAAACCCGCCGAGCCCACGAAGGTCGCCGACGGGGACGCGAAATCGACCGCGAGCACGAAGTCCGAGACCTCGGCTGCGAAGTCGGAGCCCGAAAAGAAGAGCTCGAAGCGCAAGAAGTCGGAGTGACGCAGCGCGAGTTCGGTCGCTGCAAGCGCGCCGCGGCGGGACGCGCCGCCACTTCGCTCGCCGCAGCCGCCCCGGTGCGTGACGCACGTCGCGACGCGTGCTCAGACGGCTTCGCGCCGCGCGAGGAACAGCTCCTCCACGAGCTCCGCAATCGCCGGCGAGTTGTTGTCTCCGATCACGCGCTTCGCAGCGCGTTTCGCTTCCTCCATCCCGCTTCCCATCGCGACGGAGAGGCCCGCGGCAAGGAACATCGGCACGTCGTTCGTCGCATCGCCGACGGCGACGACGCGGTGCGCTGGAATCCCGTAGGTGTCCTGGAGCACTCGCAGCGCCTCGGCTTTCCCACCGCAGGGCGGGTGCAAGTCGACGACGGCCAGCGTGCTCGCGCGGTGCATCGGGAGGATGTTCAGTGGGAAGTGCGTCATGTACACGGGCTGATCGACTGCGCGCTCGATCTCTACTGCGAAGGCTTCCGAAGATCCGTGAGCGCTCGAGAAGTACGTCACGCGGATCACGAACTCGGCCGTGAGCTCGGCCGCGCTCGCGACGAACTGGAGCGCGGTCATGCCGGACAGCGCGGCCGCTTCGACTTCGTTGCGCGGCGCGGTCGCGAGCTTCTTGTCGGCGCACATCACGACCATGGAGAGATCGCGCTGGCGCCCGAACGCGAGCGCGCGCTCGAGCGTACGATTCGAGAGCACGCGCTCTTCGAGCATGCGCTGCGTTCGCGCGCAGTAGAGCCCCGCGCCGTTGAACACGATGGCTGGCGACGGGAGATCGAGCGCCGCCAGGATCGACTGGGCCGAGATGTTCGAGCGTCCCGTCGCGACCATCACGTGCACGCCGCGCGCAACCGCTTCCTTCAGCGCCGCGTGCGTGCGTGGATGGAGGCGACTCGAGTCGTCGAGCAGCGTGCCGTCGAGGTCGAGCACGAGCGCATCGAAGTCGCGGTCGATCATCCGCACATTGTAGAGCGCGCGGACGCTGAGTAGAGCCCGCAGAAGCTGAGTAGAGAGCGCAGAGGCGGGTAGCGCGCGCGGTCGCTGTATGACGCGCCGACGGCGCAACGGGCGATCCCGCGACGCGCGCTGCGGCGCCGTCAGCGCGCCTGGAACGCGACCTTCGCGACCTCTCCAGCCGCGATCTCGATCTCTTGCGTCTGCAGGCGCGGACTGGCTTCGTTGCCCATCGGGAAACAACGCACGCGATAGCGCCCAGGCCCCAGCGCGCGCACCTTCTGCGATCGAATGTAGGTCCCCAGGTGGGTCCGCCGGTCGGTCTTGGTCACCCCGGGTTCGATCGACTCCACACGGACCTCGAACCATTCACGCGAACCTGCAGGTGAATCCCCCACGAGGCTGAGCTCGAGCGAGCCAGCCCTGCGCACCACGAAGTCGACGCCTCGGCGCACTTCGCCCGGACCCAGCGAGAGCGGTGCCGACGAGGCCGCTTCGACCGTCTCG
>JANLUN010000180.1:0-12315 GCA_031363505.1 Planctomycetota bacterium
AGGGGTTCGGTCATGGTCAAAGTGTTAGCCTCAAAGTAGTTCGCGGTTTGCAGTATAGCTGGTTTGAAGCTACTTTTGGGTTTGTTACCCGTGAATGAATTGTAATTCAAAGATGAGCCACAAGCATATGTGCGGCTGGAACGTTTTCACACCGGCAAGCTCAATAGTAGTGTCCCGACCAGCACCGCGTTGCCGAGCAGATAGAGCGCCAAATTGGCCGCGACGCGCTCGCCGGAAAACTGCTGGCGATACCACGCCGTTAAGAGGCAGCCGATGGCTCCGTAGACGAACCACGAGATCCCAAGACGGCGAATCTCTTCACGGCGATGATCGCGGAAGTCTTCTTGGCGATAGACCGTTCCCGTCTGCCGGTCACGCCAAACGACAGGCACGTCATCGCAATCGTCAAGACGACATCGGTTCTCAGTTTGCAGTGCCTCGTGCTGCCCCGGAGCAAATCGCTCGTGGTCCACTGCGCGATAGCTCAATGAACTTGTGCCCAAGATCGCGAACAACAGCGGGCAGAGGACGAAAAGTCCGACGCCGCGGTTGATCAGCCCCACGACGTCACCGGGGTACGCGACGTCGACCGTGTTGCGCTCCTGCGCGACGATCGAGTGCGGCCGCGAGAGGCGCACGTCGCGGTCGAGGCGGTGGTGGTGGACGACGACGTCGCGCTCGAACTTGCCGGAGCAGATGCGCACGAACGCCAGGCAGTCGCGGTGCCTCTGATCCATGTTCGCTTGGATCTTGAAGACGTAGGCGCTGAACGGCGCTTCGACCGGATCGAGCAGCTCCTCGCCGCCGTCCGGCAGATCGACCGCGCGAGCGTGCGGCGGCGGCGCGAGGTCGACGAACGCGTCGAAGAACGGTTCGACGCCGAAGTTGGTCAGCGCCGAGCCGAAGAACGTCGGCGTCACCTCGCCGCGCAGGAAAGCGTCGCGCGAGAACGGATTGCCGGCGACTTCGAGCAGCTCGAGATCGTGCTTCGCCTTGGCGACGAGCGCGGGCCCGATGCGTTCGGTCGTGCGCGGATCATCGAGCGAGACTTGCTCGAGCTCGGCCTTCTGCGCGCCGGCGCCGGCCGTCTTGCGGAAGAGCAACACCTCGCGCGTCGCGGGCGCGAGCACGCCGGCGAACTCGCGGCCCGATCCAATCGGCCAATTGAGCGCGCTGGCGTGGATGCCGAGCACTTCCTCGACCTCCGACATCAGGTCGAGCGGATCGCGACCGGGCAGGTCCATCTTGTTGATGAACGTCAGCACCGGGATCTTGCGCAGGCGGCAGACCTCGAACAGCTTGCGCGTCTGCGTCTCCACGCCTTTGCCGGCGTCGAGGACCATGATCGCCGAGTCCGCGGCAGTGAGCGTGCGGTACGTGTCCTCGCTGAAGTCTTGGTGACCCGGCGTATCCAGAACATTGATCACCGTGCCCTTGTACGGGAACTGCATCGCCGACGACGTGATCGAGATGCCGCGCTCCTGCTCCATCCCCATCCAGTCGGACGTGGCAAGCTTCCCCTTGCGGTTCTTCACCATGCCCGCGGTACGAATCAAGCCGGAGTAGAGCAACAGCTTCTCCGTCAGCGTCGTCTTGCCCGCGTCGGGATGCGAGATGATCGCGAACGTGCGCCGGCGCGCCGTTTCGCGCGCGAGCTCGGGGTCGGTCGGTCGTGTGCTCATGAGAAAGGGGCGAAGAGAATGGCCGATGAGCGCGCTTCGTTCCAGACCCAAGACCGAAGTCGGCTCACTCGCTCACAGGATCGAGGAAGACGTTCACGCGATCGAGATCGAGTTGGAGCGCGAGGTACGACTGATCGTTGATCTCCCCGTGATCGCGCATGGCGAGGAGCGCCGCCTGCTGCGCCACCGACACCGCGCGCCGCACTTCCAGGGACACCGCCATGCGGACTCCCGCGCGCTCGCGATTCTCCGCGTCCTGATCGCGGAGCGCTTCCAACTCGTCCGCCATCAGCGTGCGGAAGTGGTGCACCGAAAGCGGACAGCTCTCCTCCGAGCAAAACGCGTCGAGGCGCGCGATCCCGGCGGACAAGATCATCTCGCGCGCCTTGCGGATCTCGTCGGCGCTCGTTTCCTCGTCGCGCAGGCCGAGCGCGCGAATGAGCGGCAAGAGCGTCGGACCCTGCACGAGTAGCGTGACGGAGATCACCGCGAGCGTGCACATCACGATCGCGTCGCGGCCCGGGAACGGCGAGCCGTCGGCGAGCGTGCGCGGCAACGCGAGCGCGGCCGCGAGGGACACGACGCCGCGCACTCCGCACCAAGACACGACGGTCACGCTGCGCCAATTGGGGTAGCCGCCTTCGCGTTCCCGGAGTCGGGGCCACGCCCAGAGCGGTAGGTATGCGTTCGGGAACACCCACAGGATCCGTACGAGGATGACGGCGAGGCTCACGCCGAGTCCCGCGACGACGAGATGCTCGCGCGCGTCCGTGTCCAGCTCGCGGAAGACGTGCGGCGTCTCGAGGCCGATGAAGACGAAGCACATCCCGTTGAGCACGAACACGATCAAGCTCCAGCTCGCGTAGAGATCGATGCGCGCTTGTGATGGAACTTGGTGGATGCGCCACGCGACGCAGAAGCCCGCGACGACGACCGCGAGAACGCCCGATGCACCGAACGCGTGCGCGACCACGAGCGCCAAGTAGGGCGACAGAAGCGAGAGCACGAACAGCACCTGCGTGCCGCGCACCCAACGATTCGCGGCCGCAAAAGCAGCGCCGACCGCTGCCCCGAAGAGCACGCCGCCGCCCGCGACCCAGGCGAAGTTCAGCGCCACATGGCCCATCTCGAACGCGCCGGAGAGCGCGACGGCGACGCCGACTTGGACGCCGACGAGTCCTGTCGCATCGTTGACGAGGCTCTCTCCTCCTAAGATCGCGGTGATCCGGCGCGGGATACGGAGCCTCTCGATCACCGCGTGCATCGCGATCGTGTCGGTGGGCGAGACGATCGCGCCGAGAATGAAGCACGCCGGCCAAGGCAGTTCCGGCAAGAGCGCGTGCGCGACGACTCCGACGACGAGAATCGTCACGGCGACCAGCAAAACGGCGAGCATCAGAATCGGCCGCAACCACCGGCGGAAGTCGGTCCACGACGTCTTGAACGCGTCCGAGTAAAGCAGCGGCGGCAAGAACAGGTAGAGAATCAGGTCGGGATGCAGCGGCACGCGGGGCAAGTGCGGCACGAATGCGAGCACGAACCCGGCCAGGGCGAGCAGCACGGGTGCGGGGACGCGCAAGCGCGGCGCGACCAGGCTCACGAGCGCGAGCACCGACAAGATCGCGATCAGGATGGGTAGGTCGGCCTGCATGAGCGCGACTCATGCTGCGGAGGACGATTCAGGAAGGGAAGAGCGCGTCCCTCCTTGTGCAGCTGTCGCTGCGGTGTTTGCGCACCGCGCACGACCTCCGCCCATCACGTCGGTCGTTGGCCGGTCGCGTCGACGCGCGACATCTCGGGCGCGTCCGCGAAGCCGCGCTTGCCGAGGATCAAGTCGAGCGCCGGCGAGCACGTGAACGTCGTGACGAGCGCCATGATGACGAGCATCGTGAACAGCGTCGGCGAGATGACGCCCAGGTCGAGTCCTAGGTTGAGCACGATCAGCTCCATCAAGCCGCGCGTGTTCATCATCGCGCCGAGCGCCGCCGACTGCCGCCAGCCGATCCCCGAGATGCGCGCGGCCGTGAACGCGCCGCCGAACTTGCCCAAGGTCGCGACGAGCAAGATGAGCCCGCACACGAGCCAGTCCTGCGCGCCGCTCACGAGTCCGAGTTGCGTGCGCATCCCCGTGAACGCGAAGAACGACGGCAGGAACAGCACGACGACGACGTCCTCGAGCCGCGCGCGCAGTTGCTCGGCGAGGCGCCCTCCGTGCGGCAAGATCACGCCGAGCATGAACGCACCGAACAGCGCGTGGATGCCGATCGATTCGGTGGCGTAGGCCGACAAGAGCAGCAGCACGAAGACGGCGGCCATCGCCGAACGCGAGAGCGGTCCATCCCAACTCTCCTCCCACGCCGCGGCGCGCGCGATCAGCGGCCGCGCAACGAAGAGCATGAACCCGATGTACGCGACGACCGCGCCGACGGTCCAGAAGACGCTCTCCAACTCCGAGTTGGCGACGCCAGCGACGAATGCCAAGAGCGTCCACGCGGTGACGTCGTCGACCGCCGCGCACGCGAGGGCGGTTGCACCCAGGCGCGTCTGCTGTGCGTTCCGATCGGTCAAGATGCGCGCGAGCACCGGGAAGGCGGTCACCGACATCGAGACGCCGATGAAGAGCGAGAATGCGGTGAACGACACGCGATCGTTCGAATAGACGGGGTAGAGGCCGAGCGCGAGCGCGGCGCCGAGGAGGAACGGCGCGATGATGCTCGCGTGCGAGATCGCGATCGTGGCGTGGGTGTTGCCGCGCAGGAGCTTGGGATTGAGCTCGAGCCCGACGAGGAACATGAACAAGACGACGCCGACTTTGGAGATGATTCCGAGGAACGGCGCTGTGCTCGACGGCAGCACGAAGGCATACGCCTCGGGCGAGATCGCGCCGAGCAGCGACGGACCGAGCATGATCCCCGCGAGGATCTCGCCCATGACCGGCGGCTGTCCCAGGTAACGCCGAAAGATTCCGCCGACGAGTCGCGCCATCAACGTGATGACGGCCAGCGCGAGCAAGACGTGCGCGAGCGTGCTGGCGTGCGAGACGCCAGTCGGTGCGGGTGAGTCCGCGGCGGCCGGCGGCGCGACGAGCGTTTCGCCCTGCACGCGGATGTAGAGGAGGTAGATCGCGACGGCGATCGCGGCGACGGCCGTGTATACGAACGCAGTGCGCGCTCGACTCGTGCGGGGGAGGATGCCTTCCATACAGGGGAGCGCGCGTACTCTCGCGCTCCGTATCCTATCTCGCTCGCTCGCTCGCGTCGTCTCGACAATCCACGTGGAGTCGATAGACGATGCGTCGGCACGGACGCGCGTGAAGTTTATGATCGGGTCGGAGGAGCGAGTCCGCCGGCGGGCGCGACGGCACCCGTTCGACAATCACGACGCGCAAAACGAGTGCGCGCTCGCAATCGGTAGCCCCGGTCCGCAGTAGGAGCATCGCGGAGAGGCTGACCGTGGTCGTCTCGGGGCGCGCGACCTCGACCTCGCGGTTGTCCGGAGTCGCGAGACGGATCTTGCGCGTCAAAATCGGGCGCTCCACCTGACTCTGCTTGACGTCGACGATCGCTCCGACGAGCGTGCTCCTCGAGCAGCACGGAAGTCACGTCGATCGTCACGCCATCCGGTGCTTCGTCGATCACGGGATCGGCGATGACTTGCTTGCCCGGTTCGCGGATCGATCGACCGTCGCGGTGGAACTGCAACAAGGCATCACGCTCGACGGGTTCGAGGCGTGCGAGCAAGTGTTCGATGTGCGCGCGCAGCGCCGTTCGGCGCAGCCAGGGTCCCAGTTCGCGCTGCTCGTCGAACGTGTGCCTCGATCGAAGGGCGCGAGTCAGTACCTCCTGCACCAAGTCCTCGACATCAGCCGCGCCTTCGACCCGGCCGCCGAGACGGCGGACGAGAGAGCGCAGCTCGGGGATCGCACCGATCAGCCGCTGGTCGAGAGACGCGCCGGGTGTGGAGCTGGAATCCATCGCGAGGCTCGAGTCCATGGGGATGTGATACCGGGTTCCGCCTCCGTGGGTTGCAGCAAAACACGAGGCAGCACCTCGCGCGCGAGCACCGCTCACCGCGATTGACGCTCACACCGCCGGGTGGCCTAATCGCACGTCATGGAGCCGCGGAGGGTCGTGGGCCGTATCCGTCGAGGCGACCGATTGGCTCGACTCGAAGCGTTGAATCGCTTCATCCGCAGCCTCCGCGCGGTCAAGACGCACAGCGCGACGTATTTAAAGGATGGATCCTGGCCCGTTCGCAAGCTTGTTGGCCGACCTCGGTCGCGGTGAGGTCCGCTACCTGGTCGTCGGCGGAGTCGCGTGCGCGCTGAACGGCTACGTCCGGACGACGGACGACGTGGACATCCTCGTCGATCGCGACCCGGAGAACATCCGACGGTTGCTCGACGTGCTCGCGCACTTCGGTGAAGGACACGCGCGCGACTTGAACGTCGACGACTTCACTGACGAGGAGGGCGCGATCTGCATCAGCGAGGACTTTCCGCTCGACGTGTTCACTCGCATGGGAGGACTGCGCTATGCGGACCTGCTGCCTCATCGAAAGCTGGAACCCGGCGCGATTCCAATTCCGTACCTCGACGCCGCGGGCTTGATCCGGCTCAAGACCGGCAGCCTGCGACCGCAAGACAAGATCGACGTCGACAGACTGCGGCAGTTGATCGACGAGCGTCGCTAGGCATTCACTGCATCGGACTATGCAGATTCCGCTCGATCTGTGCGACGTCCGTTCGTGGCGCGAAACCGATGCCGAGAGCCTGGCTCGCCATGCGAACAATGTGCACGTGGCGAATTGGCTGCGCGATGCGTTCCCGCACCCGTACTCGCTCGCCGATGCCCGAGCGTTCCTCGCGCGCGCGCGCGGCGCCGATCCGAAGACGGTCTTCGCGATCGCCGTCGATGGGGAAGCGGTGGGCGGGATCGGCTTCACGCTTCACGCAGACGTCGAGCGCGTCGCGGCCGAGATCGGTTACTGGCTCGGCGAACCGTATTGGCGGCGCGGCATCATGACGGAAGCGCTGCGCGCTGTGACGGAGTTCGCCGTGAAGCAGCACCGGCTGACGCGCGTCTATGCGCTGCCGTTCGAGGGCAACGCGGCGTCGTGTCGCGTGCTCGAGAAGGCCGGCTACGTACTCGAAGCACGCTTGCGCAAGAGCGCGATCAAGGGCGGCAAGATCATCGACCAGTGAATGTACGCTTGGGTCGTGCCCGACTGAAGCACGACATCCGCTCACGACACCCACACGCATGAAGCTTCTTCGTTTTGGTCTTCCCGGTCGCGAGCGTCCCGGCGTCCAGCTGGGCGACGGATCGCGCGTCGACTGCTCGGGATTCGGCGGCGATTGGGATGAGGCGTTCTTCGAGAACGACGGCGACCGGCGCTTGCGCATGTGGCTCAACAAGGAAGGCCTGAAGGCGCCGCGCGTCGAGCGCGGTGTGCGCCTCGGTCCCGCCCTCGCGCGACCGAGCAAGATCGTGTGCATCGGACTCAACTACCTCGATCACATCCAAGAGACGAAGGCGAAGACACCCACCGAGCCCGTGTTCTTCCTGAAGGCCACGACCGCGCTGTGCGGTCCCGACGACGACGTGATGATCCCGCGCGGAGGCACGAAGCTCGATTACGAGATCGAGCTCGGCATCGTGATCGGCAAGCGCGCGCGCTACGTCAGCGCCGCACGTGCGCTGGATCACACGTTCGGGTTCGTTCTGCACAACGACTACTCCGAGCGCGCGTTCCAGCTCGAGCGCGGCGGCCAATGGGTGAAGGGGAAGAGCTGCGACACGTTCGCTCCGCTCGGACCATTCGTCGCGAGCCTCGACGAAGTGCCCGACTTCCAACGCCTTTCACTCGGCCTCAAGGTGAACGGCGAGATGCGCCAGCACGGCAACACGGAGAACATGGTGTTCGACGTGCCGACGCTCGTGAGTTACACGAGCCAATTCATGACGTTGCTCCCAGGCGACGTGATCAGCACCGGCACGCCGGCCGGCGTCGGACTCGGATTCGATCCGCCGCGCTTTCTCAAGGAAGGCGACATCGTCGAGTGCGCGATCGAGAAGCTCGGCATCGCGCGTCAGCGCGTCGGCCGTGAGCGCTGAACGCGCGGCTCACCACTTCAGGAGAAGCAGCTCGGAGCAAAAGCCCGGTCCCATCGCGAGCATCATCCCGAGCTCGCCCGGCGCCGGACGTCGTCGCGCCATCGTCTTCTCCAAGATCAAGAGCGCCGACGCGCTCGAAAGATTGCCCACCTCGGCGAGGCTCTCGCGGCTGAGCGCGAGCGCCTCTTCGGAGATCTGCAGTCCATCGCGAACGGCATCGAGCACTTTGGGGCCGCCGGGATGGCACACCCACGACGCGATGTCGTCGCATGCAAGGTCGTGCTCGGCCAAGAATGCCGTGACGTCGTCGCTGAGGAACTCGCGAGCGATCGCGGGAACCTTCGCGCTCAGGATGATCTTCAGCCCGCTCTCGGAGATCGACCAACCCATGACGTCCTCCGTGTCCGGGTAGAAGACCGAGCGTGTGTCGAGGACGCGCGGTCCGCTGCCCCCCCCGCCTTCGGTGCGATTCGCACCGACGACGACCGCGGCCGCTGCGCCGTCTCCGAATAGGCCGGTCGAGATCAAGTTGGCGATCGACGGATCACTGCGCTGGAGCGTGAGCGAGCACAGCTCGACCGTGAGCACGACCGCGACCGCATTCGGTTGGCCGCGCACGTAGTCGACCGCTCGCGACAAGGCCGCCGCGCCCGCGACGCAGCCCAGCCCGAAAAGTGGAGTGCGCTTGATGTCGGACCGCAGCCCCATCCGATTGACGAGCCGCGCATCGATCGACGGAACCGCGAGACCCGTCACCGTCGAGAAGAAGATGGCGTCGACGTCGCGCGGTCCGAGCCCCGCGCGCTCGAGCGCCACGCGCACCGCGCGCTCGCCCAGGTCGACCGAGCATGCGATCCACGCGTCGTTGAACTCGCCGAACGTCGTCATCTCGGCATACGCCTCGATCGGAAGCGCCAGATGACGGTGCTTCACGGCGACGCTTTCGTGGAGCGCGTCCAACCGTCGGAGCGCATCGGGGTATTCGCTCCAGATCCGTCGCAGGAAGCCCGTGAGCGTGGCCTGATCGTAGACGTTCGGCGCCAAAGCGCTCGCGACGCTTGCAACCCTCATCGGTTGATCGGGGGCAGGATGTGGGGGGTGCTCACGCGGAAGTCCTCGCAGCGTCCACGATACCAACGCGAGACCCAAGTCGATCGGCGGTGGTACGAGGGGCACCTACTTACCGCCGGGATGTCGGGAGAACTCGGCAGTCGAACGGGCAAGAGGCGGCACCGAGCTCAGGGGCGCGTCCAATCGGCAAAGTCGTCCCCGGCTCAAACCGTGTGAGTGTGGTGAGATCTGCGGGCGTGACCGCTCGCGAAACGGTCGCCCTGGATGTTCGAGAAACGCTGTGATGTTCTGATCGTCGGAGCCGGCCCGGCCGGCGCGAGTCTCGCTTGGCGGCTCGGGCGCGCTGGTTTTCACGTGCGCGTGTTGGAAGCGCGCCGGTTTCCGCGCTTCAAACCCTGCGGCGAGTTCGTGAACCCCGAGTGCGCCCGGATCCTGCGCGAGCTCGGAGTGGAGGGCGAGCTGCGCGCGCTGGGCGCACGCCCTCTGTCGGGGTTCAACTTCTTCGGCTTTGGGCGTGAAGCATCGGGCGACTTCGTGTCGCTCGGCCGAATCATGCCGCCCGCGCAACACGGCCTCGCGCTGCGGCGCGAGGTCTTGGATGCGGTCGTGCTGCGCGCGGCCCGCCGACAACCCGGCGTCGAGCACCATGAAGGCGTTCGTGCAACCGAGCTGCTCTACGACTCGGACGGACAAGTTCGCGGAGTTCGAGCACGCAGCTCGGATGGCGAGCGATTCGAGATCGAGGCGCGATTCACCGTCGGAGCGGACGGCGTTCGATCCGCTGTCGCCGGCGCGCTGGGAGTGCGCCGCTCGACTCCCTGGCTCCGGAAGCTCGCGCTCGTCACGCACTACGCACACGTGCGCGAGACCGATCGAGCGGACATCCATTTTTTCCCGGGCGGGTACTTCGCAGCTCACGCCGTGGACCGAGAGCAATTCAGCGTCAACCTCGTCGTCGACGTCGATGCGGTACGCGCGTCGCCGCTCGGGCCGACCGAGTTCTTCGAACGCGCCGTCGAGAACTGCCCGCGACTCCACGAGCGGCTCTCGGGTGCGTGGAGGGTCGAACCCGTGCGCGGCGTCGGACCGCTCGCGTACACCACGTCGCGCCAAGTGTTCGACGGGGCCGCGCTCGTAGGAGATGCGGCCGGCTACGTCGACCCGATGACCGGCGAGGGCGTGTACGCGGCGTTCCGCGGCGCGGAGCTCCTCGCGGAAAACCTCGAACGTGCGCTGCACGTCGGACGAGCCGATGCAGCGTCGATCCGCGCGTACGCGACCGGGCTGCGGCGAAAGCTCGCCCCGCGCGCGTTCTTCGCGCGATTGCTCCAGCGCGGCCTCCGTCACGAATGGATTGCGTCGGGCGTCCTCGCGTCGATGCAAGCGCGTCCCAGCATCGCGGATCTCTTGGTTTCGGTCTCCGGCGACTACGTCCCTCTTTCGGCGTTGGCACGGCCTGCGGTGTGGCGCGCTGCGTTGCGACGCGATGCGGAGGCCACCCTCCATGCGTGAGGACATGCCGTTAGGGTGAAGCCGCCGACAGCGCCGTGACGGCCGTGCGCTCGGTTTTCTAGACTTCGCGGCGATGAACCGCGCACTCTCCCTCGCTCTCGCGCTCGTCGCGCTCTTCTCAGCATGTGCCACGACTCCCCCGGACCGAGGCGACCCGCGCCTCGACTGGTGGCGCGACGCGCGCTTCGGTCTCTTCATCCACTGGGGGCTCTACGCGGTTCCCGCCGGCCAGTGGAAGGACGAGACGAATCACGGCGAATGGATCATGACCACCGCGCAAATCCCGGTGGAAGAGTACGAGACGTTTCGCACGCGCTTCGACCCGGTGAAGTTCGACGCCGATCTATGGGCGCGGACGGCGAAGGCAGCGGGAATGAAGTACATCGTGATCACGAGCAAGCATCACGACGGATTCTGTTTGTTCGATTCGAAGGAGACCGATTACGACGTGATGTCGACTCCTTATGGACGCGACCTCCTGAAAGAGCTCTCGGACGCGTGTCGCAAGCACGGTCTCGCGATGTGCTGGTATCACTCGATCATGGACTGGCACCATCCCGACTACTTGCCGCGGCGCGACTGGGAGACGCGCGGCGCCGCGGACGCGAGCTTCCCGCGGTACGTCGAGCACTTGAAGCGCCAAGTGACCGAGCTCCTCACGAACTACGGCCCGATCGGCGTCATGTGGTTCGACGGCGAGTGGGAGTCGACGTGGACGAACGAGTACGGCCAGGAGCTGTACGACTTGTGCCGGCGGCTCCAGCCCGACGTGATCGTCAACAATCGCGTCAGCACGGGACGCGGCGGTATGGCGGGCATGACGGCGGAAGGCGATTTTCCTGGCGATTTCGGCACGCCCGAGCAGCAGATTCCCGCGCAAGGAATGCCCGGCGTCGACTCGGAAACGTGCATGACGATGAACGAGCACTGGGGCTACAACGCGCTCGACACGAATTGGAAGTCGAGCACGCAGCTCACGCGCAATCTGATCGACATCGCGTCCAAGGGCGGCAACTTCTTGCTCAACGTCGGTCCGACGGCGGAGGGCGAGTTCCCGCCCGCGTGCGTCGAGCGCTTGCGCGACATGGGCGTGTGGCTCGCCGCGAACGGCGAAGCGATCTACGGAACGAGTGCGAGCCCGTTCGCGTCGCTTCCTTGGGGGCGCTGCACGATGCGTCGGCAAGGGGAACGCACGACGCTCTACTTCCATATATTCGATTGGCCGGCGGAGGGACGGCTCGAAATCGGCGGCCTCGGCAATCGAGTCGAGCGCGCGTACCTACTCGTGCAGCCTGACCGCGAGCTGCCGATCATCGCGGAAGCGGCCTCGAGCGTCGTGCAGATGCCGCGCATGGCGCCCGACGCCGTCGCCACCGTGCTCGCGCTCGAGATCGAAGGTGCACCGATCGTGTTCGAGGCGCCGCGGATCGTGTCGCAGTCACCGACGTTCGTCGAACGATTGCCGATCACGATCGCGACGCGCTCGAAGGAGCTCGAGATCCGTTACACGCTGGACGGCAGCGAGCCGAGCACGCGCTCGAAGTCGTACTGCGCGCCAATCGAACTCTCCACGACGACGACCGTGCGCGCGCGCGCGTTCTTCGACGACAGGCCCGTGAGCGCGACCACGGCCGAGACGTTCGAGCGTGTGACACCGCGCGCGGGTGCGAAAACCGAAGGCCTCGCGCCTGGTCTCGTGTGCGAGCACTTCGAGGGCGAGTGGAGCGTGCTCCCGAACTTTCAACGTCTCGTTTCCGTCGCCACGACAGTCGAGCGAGACCTCGATCTCGGGCCCGCGCCGCATGAAGAGCGCGCCGGTCGTCGCTACCGCGGCTTCGTCACCGTTCCCGACGAAGACTTGTACTTGTTCGGTCTGAAGAGCCACGACGGCGCGAGCCTGTGGATCGACGACGAGCTCGCCGTCGATCCACAGG
>JANLUN010000317.1:0-7773 GCA_031363505.1 Planctomycetota bacterium
GTCGTGCGCGACCTTAAGCGCGCCGTTCGCGCCGCCGTACATCGGCTCTTCGGTGCGGATGACCTTGCCGCCGCCCAGGATGCGCTTCATCTCTGCTTCGATCGCGATGTCCAGACCCTTGATCTGGCTACCACCGCCGGCGAGCAGCACGCGGTTCTTCAAGCGGTGCTGGAATTCCGGGTCGAACGTGGCGATCAGCTCGCCCAGGCCCTTGACCATCGGCGGCACGATCGAGTGGCACGCTTGGCGCATCTCCGTCGTGAAGTCGAAGGTCATCGGCTTACCGTTGACCGGCAGCTCGACGATTACCGGGGTCATGTTGTCGGCCACCGAGGAGTACTTCTCCTTCATGTGGCGGATCATCTGGATCGAGAACTGCGCTTCCGGGTGCTTCTTCTTGATCAGCTCGATGAGCTGATTGTCGACGTAGTCACCGGCGTATGTATTGGTGATCTGGTCCGAGTCTTCCGGCATCGTGCCGTGCATCCGGCAGAGGTCCGTCGTGCCGGCGCCGATGTCGATGACGAGGACGTCGTCGAGCATGTCGAGACCGTACGCGACTGCGAACGGTTCCGAGCAGAGCATCACAGAGTCCACCGACTCCTTGGCCGCCTTGATGATCGCGTCCTTGTGGTGGATGGCCGCTTGCGCGGGCACGCCGATCACGGCGTAGATCAGCTCGTCCTTGCGCGGCATCGAAAGGCGGATGGCTTCGCGGATCAGGTCTTCCGCCGCCTTGAGGTTGCCTTCGACGTCGGCTTCCTTGTTGTTCGACGTCGGCTTCAGCACACCGGCCGCCAGCGGTCGGTAGAACTTCAGCGAGAGTCGGTGCTCGACGGCGTCGTCGCCGAAGAGGACGTCCCTCTTGAGCAACTTGCGGCTGACCACGTCCTTGGGATAACCCACGTGCGACGAGATCGTCATGCGCTGTCCGTTGCTGCCCGCCACCGAGCTGCGCGACGTACCCAGGTCGATGCCCAGGTAGAGCACGCCCTCGGTCTTCTTGATCTCGCCATCGGGCGAGGTCTTCGAGGGCTCGATCGTCCCCGTGGAGCCCTCCCCATTCGACTTGAACTCTGAACCTTTGCTCTTGCTCATCGATGTTTCTCCCAGATTGCTCTGAAGTCTCCCGTATCCCCCGGACGGCTGTCCTCGGGTCCGGCGGTGTTTCCAATCCCTAAGTGCTGACGGTCTCTTCTCGCTTCTGTAGCGCGAAATTGGCCTTGAATATGTCGGCCATCATCGCGGCCTTCGCCTCGGCGTTGGCATCGTCGATCGCGAGTCCTTGGACCGTGCGATAGATCGACGCCACGCCGGGGTCGATGTTCTTCATCGCCATCACGCGCTTCAGCTCTTCCTCGGTGACCCCGAGGATCTCGGTGAGCTTCGCGATGCGGCGCTCGAGCATGTCGATCTGCCGCTTGAACTCGACCGACTGAGCTTGCACCGCCTTCTGGCGTTCCTCGTGCAGCTCCTTCGCGGCGAGCGCGATGATTTCTTTTTCGAGCTGCTCCAGCTCTGGCGTGCGCTCGCGCAGGCCGAACGCGCGCTGGATCTTGTCGATCACACCGGCCTGGTGCAGGCCGCCGAGCTCGGCGAGCTCCTCGTCGAGGAGCTCTTGCTGTTCCTTGAACGCCTTGCTCGTCTGCTTGAGCTCGTCGCGCAGCTGCTCGAGCTCGGCGTCGGCTTCGCGCCACATCACGTAGCGGTCGCCACCTTCGCGCGCCATCCCGAGCGCACGTCCGGCGCCTTGCACGAAGCCGTCGAAGGTCGCGGTCTCCTCGTGAAGGTTGTGCGCGGCGCCCAGGCTCAGGGTCATCGCGATCGGCTGCCCGGCGATCTCGAGCTTCTTCTCGCGCGCGGCGGCGTTGAACAGACTTCCGAGTTCGCTCGCTCGCGTCGGCGCCATGTTCGGGAAGACCGCCATCAGGCGATCTCCCGACATCAGGGCCATGCCGAACATGTTCGCGTCGTGCGTGACCTGCCGCAGCAGGTCGTACGTCGTGCGCATCAAGAGCTGCTTGCACTGGTAGCCGTGCGCGGAGTGCAGCTCGTCGATGTGATCGACGGCGACCATGAGGCACGTGATCGGGTAGCGCTGCGCGCGCGCGCGCTGGAACTCCACACGCATCACGTGGAGCATCTGCGCCACCGTGAGTCGGTTCTGCGTGGGTGCGGTCGTCTCGGGGGAGGAAGCAGCCGTCATGGGTCGTCTCTCGCGACGTCGCGCTCGGCTCGCGTTCGAGGACCACGCGGGGCGAACGACCCTCGCGCCGTTCCAACGCACGGCGCAGGGGAGGCGTCCGGTTTTCCCGGTCGGCCTTCCCACCGCACGCTGGAAGAACAGCAGAGCGATCGAAGCCTGGCGTGTCCTACGACGCTCCCCGTGGGTCGCAACCGTCGACGCACCACCTGTCGAATCGCGGAGCGACGCCTCTTGAGTCCAACTGGCGGTTCCGACCGGTGCCGGGTCGGCGTGGACGTGCGAGCACAGAACGCTTTTCGCGGTCGCTGCGTGTGAGTCAGCGAGCGTTACGCCGCGAACGATAGACGAAGCACAGCTCGCGAAGGCACTGGGGAAACTCGGAACTCATTGAGGAGAAGCAGGTACTCGCGCGCAGCCATCGCTGCAGCCTGCAGTCAAGGATCGCTCGATCACTGGGCTGCGGACGCAACGCGCGTGAGTTCGATCTCCTCGAGCCACTTCTCTTTCCCGGCCTGATACCACGTCCACTGCGACTTGAAGCGGTCGCTGTCGACGAAGCGGAAGACCACCTTGTCCATGTGGCCGGTATCGCGGGACGGAATCCCGGTGGCGTCGAGGAACGTGAACGTGATGCGCGCGCCGTCGTCCGCGAACTCGGTCGCGACGAGACGCGGCTGGTTCTTCGCGGCGCAGAAGTGAGTCAGCATCAGGCGCGAACCGTCGACGTAGAACATCGTCACCATCTTCTCGTTTAGATGCGCGTCGAACGACGATTCGAGCACGCACGAGCCCGTCGCGATGGTCTGGTAGCTGATCTGCTCCGTCCAACCCTTCGTACTCTTGCCCACCCACGTTCCTTCCAGACCTTTGAAGCGCTCGAACGCGGCGAGAGCCTGGCTGGGGTCCGCGCTCACCGCCGATTGCACGTCGCGGTGCAACGTGTCGCTCGTCGATGCGCATGCGGCGAGCAGCGCGAGCAATACTCCATGACAACGAAAGTTCATGTTCGACTCCTTGCGGTCGAATCTACCCGGCGCTCCCGCTCGCACCTGTTCCCCAACTGTTCCGGATGAGTGAAACAGCCGACGAGCGGATCACTTGTCGGGCACCGGTCGAGCGATTGTGCTCGCGCGCAGTGCGGTTTCGAGCTTCTCGCGCAAGCGTCGATCGGGCGCCATCGTGAGCGCCGCTTCGACATCGGCCCGGCCTGAGTCGCGCTCGCCTTGTTGAAGGAAGAACAAGCCTCGCAATCCACGGGCGCGGACATTTTTCGACGCCATGCGCACGGCGGCCTCGTGATCGATTCGCGCGAGTTCTAATACGCGCGCTGCCGACGCGTCGGCGATTGTTGAGGGGCTCGCTCCGGCGCTGATCCGTCCCGCTTGTTCGTAGGCGAGCGCGCGCTCGCTGTGGGCGGCCGCGTCGTTCACGTTCAGCTCGAGAACGCGCGTGAAGTCGCGGACCGCCTCGTCGTTCGCTGCTCGCGCCGCGTCGAGATCGAGAGCACGCACATGTGCTTCCGCGACGCGCCGGCGCTGCATCCCGTGATTCAAGTACGCGAGCGCGAAACGTGGAGCCGCGCTCCACGCCGCTTCGAAGGCATGGCCCGCGAGCTCACGCTCGCGCGCGGCCGCTTCCGTCTGGCCGGCCTCGTCGAAGAGCCGCTCGCGTTCGCTGCGACACACGCCGAGGTTGTTGTGCGCGCCCGCGAGCCGAGGCTCGATCGTGAGCGCCGACGCGTAGTCGTCGATCGCCGCCTGCCACGATTCGAGCGCCTCGGCCGCACGTTCCTCGCCCGCGAGCCGCGCCGCCTTGCGCGCGTGCACGAGGCCGCGGTTGCCGAAGGCTAGCGCATCGCTCGGGTCCGCGCGCACGGCGGCCGCGAAATCCGCGAGAGCGCCGTCGATGTCGTCGATCGAGAGCCGGACGCTGCCGCGTATCTGCAAAGCTTCGACCGATCGATCGCCGGAGGCGATTCGCTCGTCGGCGGCCGCGACTTCATGCTGGTGCACGGCGCGCTCGAACGCGCCGGGCGCGCCTCCAGTGACAGCGCGCTCGTACGCCTCGCTCTGCGCGACGTAGGCGGGACCGAATCCGCGGTAGAGGTCGATCGCGCTCATCGCCAGATGCCAGGCGGTGTCGTTGTCGCCCTCGGCGAGCGCGAGCTGCGACAGCGCCAGCTTCGCGCCGACGTGGACGGGATCGAGGCGCGCCACCTCGTCCAGGAACTTGCGCGCCTGCGCGCGCTCGCCCGAGAGGCGCGCGAGCTCCGCCCGCGCGAACAAGACGTCCACGTCGCGCAGCGCGCCCGGGTCCGCTTCGACGGCGCGCAGATCCGCGAGCGCGAGGTCGCGCTCGAGGGCGAGCTCCGCGGACATGCGTTCGGGCTCGTCCACCGCGATCGATGGACTCGATCGCGCGGCGCTCGCGGCGAGTTCCGACACCAGGAGCAAGCCGCGTTCGTAACGCGCTTCGACGAGTTCCGGCGAGAGCTCGAGTGCGCGCTCGAGGCTCGTCCGCGCCTCGCGATCGAGCCCGCGCGCGCGTTGCAATCGCCCTAGGAGGTAGTGCGCGTGCGCCACGTCGTGGCGCGCGAGGAACTCCCGCGCGACGGAGATCCCTTCGTCGAGGCGCGTGCTCGCGAGTTCGACTTCGCCGAGCCGTCGACGCGTGTCCGCGTCCGCGAGCACTCCCGCGACGCGCTGGCCGAGCGCCAGAGCTTCGGAGGACGCACGGCGCTGCGCGCGCTCGTTCACGGTCGACGCGAGCGCGAACGCAAGCGCCAGCACCGTCGCCGCGGACAAGCCGATGAGCGCAGGCCGGCGGCGCGCGAACTTCGCGGCGCGGTAGCGCAGGCTCGGCGCCTCGGCGCGCACGACCTCGCCGTCGAGCCAGCGCGAGAGATCGTCGGCGAGATCGCGCGCGCTCGAGTAGCGGCGCTCGCGCTCCTTCGCGAGACACTTCAGGACGACGCGCTCGAGATCGCGCGGTACGTCGGGCGCGAACGTCCGTAGAAACCGCGGTTCGTCGTCGATGACCGCGCGCAGGACGCGCACCGCGTCGCGGTCGACGAAGGGCGGACGACCGGCGAGCAGGTCGTACAGCGTCGCGCCGAGTCCGTAGACGTCCGTGCGCGGATCGATGTCGTGCACGCGCCCCTCGGCTTGCTCGGGCGACATGTACGCGGGCGTGCCGAGCACGTGACCAGAAAGCGATAGGTCGCGGTCGACGCTGGAGTCCTTGGCGAGGCCGAAATCCGTCACGACGACGCGTTCGCCTTCGACCAGCAGATTCTGGGGCTTCAGGTCGCGGTGGACGACGCCGTGCTCGTGCGCGTAATGGACGGCGAGCGCGGCGTCGCGCACGAGTCTCACGAGCCGTCGTCGATCGTCGCGTGGCGCGCGCGAGAGCGACAACCCGTCGACGAACTGCATCGCGATGGCTCCCTCGAACGCGTCGTACACCGCGGCGATGCCCGGATGGTTGAGCCGCGCTGCAGCGCGCGCTTCGCGCAGGAATCTCTCGCGCGCCGCATCGGGAGCGCCCGGCGGCAGCGCGATGACCTTGAGCGCGACCTTGCGCCCGAGTTCGACGTCGAGCGCCTCGTACACGATGCCCATGCCGCCGCGCCCGATCTCGCGGACGATGCGGTACTTCCCGATGCGATCCGCGGGTTCGTCGAGCAAAGGTCGCGCGTCGGCGATCAGCCGCTCGAGCGAGCGTCGCGGAAGCGCGTCGCTCACTTCGCGTCTCCGTCGAGGAGCCACGCCAGCTCGTCGTCGAGATCTTCACGGCTGCCGACCGTGTCGAGGACGAGCGCGCGCAGCTCGCTCCGGTAGACCCGCTTGGCGCGCATCAAGTGATTCGACACGTCGATCATGCTGATCGACAGACGCTGCGCGAGCACGCGGTAGTCGACGTTCTCGGCCGGGTCGAGGTAGTAGTCGCGGAACACCGTGAACACGATCGGCTGTCCACGGCGATCGAACTCCGCGCGCGTTCGATCGATCGCCGTGCGCACGATCTCGGCGCGCCACGCCCGGTCGAGTGCTTCCTCGGGCTGGCATTGCTCCGCGTCGGCGATGTCGAGGAGCTCACCGTCAAGCTCCATCGGCACGAAACGCACCGAACCGCCGCGTCGCTGCGCTCCCGCGCGACGCTCGGCGTCCGCCACGAAGTTCTGGAGCGCGACCTTCACGAACGCGCGAAAGCGGCCGCGCGCCGGGTCCGCTTTCGACAAGAAGCCGGTCTCCTGCATCCACACGAAGAAGTCCTGCGTCAGATCGCGCGCATCCTCGGGTGAGTGCGCAAGCGCGCGGCGGACATAGGCGTGAACCGGGCGCCAATAGTGGTTCGCGAGCGCCTCGAGCGCGCCGTTGCCGCTCTCGATCTGCGACCAGCGCGTGCTCGGGAAAGCACCGCCCGACGCCGGATTCCATGCAGAGCGAGTCATCGCGCGAGTCGTGCGGCCGAGAAAGCTCGATGAACTCCCGGGCCGTTTTCGTATCGCTCCTTAGGATACCCCCACTCTCGAAGGAGACCTGCAATGCTCAACACGCATATCCTGTGCTTGGCCGCTCTTCCCGCGCTCGTCGCGTTCGCGTCGCGCGCGCAGAGCACCGAATCGCTTCCACGCGCCGAGTCGATCTTGGCGGAGCTCGAGACCGCGATCGGCGACAGTGCCTCGCGCGCGAAGGCGGTCAACGTCGTGATGAAGGGGACGAGCGCAGTCGACGCGATGGGCGGCGGGACCGTGGAAGAGGTCTACGTCGGACAGGACCGCGCGAAGCACACGATCGCCTGGATGGAGAACTGGGGCAGCACGCAGGGCACGACCGGTGTGTACTCGTGGAGCACCGACCCCTCGGTCGGAGTCACGATCCGCGACGGAGACGAGCAAGGCTCCGTCAAGCGCCTCTTCGGGATCGGGCGGCGAGCGCCGTGGAACACGCTGTACTCGCGCGCGGAAACCGTGCGGCGAACCGAGGACGACAAGCGCCCGCACTTCGAGCTGCGCATGTTTCCGAAGACGGGCGAGGCGGAGACCTGGTTCGTGGACTGCGAGACGCACGCGCTCTCGCGCGTCGACATCGCGCTGCCGAACCCGCAGGGCGGAACGATCCCGATGCAGTTTCATTTCGCCGACTTCAAGCGCGTCGACGGCATCGCGTATCCGCACGTGAAGAAGCAGGTCGTCGGCACGCTCGTGATCACGTCGCAGTACACGTCGATCACGCACCCGACGCAGGTCGACGAGGCGAGCATCGCGCCGCCCAAGGAAGTGGTCGAAGCATTCGCGAACCCGAAGAAGCGCGCGACGACCGTCCCCGACGACGTGAACGCATGCACGATCGAGACGATCGACGCCAAGCCCGCGGCGACGATCCGCGCAACCATCAAGGCGAACGAGGTCAGCAAGACGCTCACGACGATCTTGCCCGAGGTCTTCACTTATATCGCGCGCGCTGGCGGCGCTCCGACCGGGCCGCCGTTCACGCGGTATCACCGGTTCGGCACGGACGAGCTCGACATCGAAGCTGGGATGCCGCTCGCCAAGGCGATCGCCG
>JANLUN010000367.1:0-7299 GCA_031363505.1 Planctomycetota bacterium
CGAGCGTGTGCACGTCGATCGGCCGCTCCGCCGAGCGGCGCAGCACGGCCTCGACGCGCGCGAGGAGCTCGCTCGAGCTGAACGGCTTGACGACGTAATCGTCCGCGCCCTGCTTGAGCCCGCGCACGCGGTCCTCCTCCGCGCCGCGAGCGGTCACCATGATCACTGGCAACATCGGCCGGCTCTTGCGCAGCTCGGCCAGGATCTCGAGGCCGCTCGCGCCGGGCAGTACGAGGTCGAGCAGCACGAGATCGAGTTCGGCTGAGACCGCCAAGCGCCGCGCCTCGAGCCCGTCGGCGCACTCGATCACCGCGTAGCCGGCGAAGGTGAGGCTGTCGCACAACCCGCGACGGATCGCGGCGTCGTCCTCGACGACGAGCACTTTGCGGCGCGTCACAGCGCATCCCCGGCGCGTCGCGGCGCCTTCTGTCGAGTCCGGCATACGCGAGAGGATATCGACGTGCGGGGAGCGTCGACACGCGACGCTCCCCGCACGCATGCGAAGTTCCAGCGCGGCGCCCGCATCAGCAATCGTCCTTGACCTTGACGGCGGCCCCGAGCGTCACCGGCTTCTGCTCCTCGGGGAACTGCAGGCCTTTCGCCCGCGCTTGGGTGCGGATCGCGCCGCGCAGGACCACGTCGAACGACTTCGACGGATCGAGCGCGCTCTTCGCGAGCTCGGCGTCGACGAACGTCTGACGCTGCATGCCGAGCTCCGCGACTTGCTTCTGCAGCGAAGATCGCTGCGTCCACGTCGCGTCGACGTGCTTCTGTAGCTCGGCCAAGGGCAGCTTGCGCAGCTCCACCGGGAGGTCATCGGCCTTGACCGCGTCGAGCTTGATCTCCCCCGACCGAGTGCCGTCGACGAGGTCCCATCCGCACCGGTAGTTACCCGTGGACTTGCACACCGCGCGCGCCGCGGCGGCATCGGACGAGAGCTTGCCGGCGTTCTGGTCCTGCGTGCTCTGGTTCGCGCGACCGGCGTCGCCCGCCGGTCCATAAGGGATGTAGGTTGCGTTGAGTGCGGCGCTGAGTTCGCCGAGGCGCGCGTCGAACGGTGACGCGATCGCGAGCGTGCCGTTCTGATGGTCGATCGCGGCGAACTGCCCGTCGGCGAGTGTCGCGACCCTGCGCCAGTCAGCGGCGATCTCGTCGTCACTGCCGCCGCAGTAGATCGCGTCGACCATGATCCCGCGCGCGATCGATCGCGCGCACGCGTCCTGGAAGCGCACGGTCTGGTCTTGGTCCGCCGCTTCGTTGCCGGCGACGATCATCAAGCGCAGTGCGGAGGGCTCGGGACTCCACGCAAGCTCGTCGGTTGCGCGCTGGATCACACGCCCGACCAACTCGGTACCGCCGTTGGTCGTCAGCGAGAACAAGTGCTGCGAGATGAGATCGAGATCGGCGGTGAACGGCACGTCGAGCCGCACCCAGCCGTTCTCCGCTTGATGGCCGTCGTTGCCGTAGGTCAGGAGCGCGACACGCAGGCGCGGCTGCGGTCGCGCGAGCGCGAGATCGTTGACGACCGCCCACAGCTTTGCACGCGCGGCGTCGATCAGGCCTTGCATGCTGCCGCTCGTGTCGAGGCAGATGGCCAGGTCGACAGCGGGTTGTGCAAGTGTCGGAACGAGAGCGACCGAGCTGGTCGCGCTCGGCGGAGCGTCGGGCCTCGGCAAGACAAGGCCGGCGGACAATAGAAGGGAATTCGCGCACATCGTCTTGAACATGAAAGCGTCTCCTTGAAGTTCGCGCGCGGACGTGCCGCGCGCAGTTTGGTAATCGCTCCTCACCGCTTGTGGATGAGGACGTTCTCCCCGCCGAGCTCGATCAGGATCTCGTCACCGAGCGCGAGCAATCCTTGACGCCCTTCGGTGATCAGCCGTTGCAGAAGCGCCGCGTGCTCGCTGCTGCCGAACGCGATCGTGCGCGCGGGCGCGAGCGCGGGCTTGCGCACGAGGATGCCGGCGTCGATCCACTGCGCGCCGCGCTTGAAGAACGCGCGATCGCAGACCTGCTGGACGCCGGAGAGCTCGACGCGCTGTTGGTGTTCGTTCCAGTAGCCGTTCTTGTAGTCGAGCTGGCCCGAGAGCTTGCGCTCGTTGTAGTTCAGTCCTTGGTTGACCGCGCCCGCGCCCGAGCGTATGCGCACCGCCTTCGCGTCGAGCTCGACGGTGCACGCTGCGCGGAGCCCTTCCCAGTCGCCGAGGTTCGTGCCTTCGGTCGCGAGGAACGCGGTGTACTCACTGAGCACGCCGAAGCGCGTCGAAAGCTCAAGGATCTCATCGGCGAGCTCTTTGAAGCGCGGATCGGCGAACAGGCTGTGTCCGATCTCGGCCGGAGTGCCCGCGAACTCGGCGCCTGCTTGGCGAACTTCGTCGACGAGCAGCGCGATGCGGCGCGTAGCCCACAGGCGCGGCACGAACGCATTGCGCGTGCTAGCGGACTCGAGCTCGAAGCGGAAGGCGAAGGTGCGCCGCGCTCCGCGTAGGTTTCCGCTGAGGCGAAAGTCGATGGGCTCGCCACCGACGTAGCGGCCGAGCACAGTCATCTGGTCGCCGGCGTAGAGGTCCGGGAGGCGCGCCGGCAAGAGATCGCGGACGACGCGCGTCGTCCGCGCACCGCCCGCACCGACCGTCTCGAGCTCCAGGTCCGACAGCACCGGTCCGCTCAAGCGACCGAACACGCGCGCGACGGCAAGTTCCACGTCTTCGCGCGGCAGGACATAGGTGCTCGTTGCGCGCGTCAGGTCCGCGATGCGATCCAGGAGCGGCACGTTGACGTCGTTGCCGACGCCGAACGTGAAGATGCGCCGAGCATGAGGATTGCCGGTCTCTACGGCCTCGCGGATCGCGAGCTCCGACGTGCGCCCGACCGTCGGTAGTCCGTCGGTCAGGAACAGCACGATCGGTAGCAGGCCCGCGCGCGGCTTGGATCGCAACGCTTCGACCAGCGCATCGGAGATGTTCGTTCCGCCGATCGCGCACAGTCCGGCGATGTACTCGCGCGCGGCGTGCAGTGTCTTCTCGTCCTTCGTGACGGGACGCGGCGCGAACAGCGCGACCTGCGTCGAGTAGTCGACGATGTTGAAGTCCTCGCCGAACTCCAGCGCCTCGATCACCTGCAATGCCGCGGCGCGCGCCTGCTCGATCTTGGGACCGGCCATGCTGCCCGAGCGGTCGATCACGAGCGTCACCTCACGCCGAACGCGCGGTGCCCGCGCGTTCATTTCCATCGGGAGACCCGCCATCAAGAGGAAGTACCCTCCCCCTACCGACGGATCGGGATAAGCGATCAACGACGCGCTGAGCTCCCCCTGCTCGAGCAAGTACGAGAAGCGGAACGCGCCTGGATCGCTCGCGTTGCGCTCGTGCACGTGCAGGCTCAGGTGGCGCGGCTCGCGCAGCGACGTGACGAGTTCGTGGCTCGGCGAATAGACGAGAGAGATCGGCGAGCGCGAACGGATGTCGACTCGGATGCTCCACGGCACGTCGATGGTCAGCGACTCGCTGCGCGGCAGGACGTAGTCGACGCGTCCGTGCTCAGCGATCAGCACGTGGTCGTACGAGAGCCGCACGCGCTGCGTGCCGTTCGCCGGCACGGGGAACACGCTCGAGCGGATCAGATTCCAGCCCGCGAACTCGAGCAGCGCGGGGTCCTTGATCTGCGCGACGATCTCGTCGTATGTGCGTCGTGCCTCGTCGCGCGGAAGCAGGCGCGCGGTCGGCTCGCGTGAAGAGCCCTCGAACAAGAAGGAGTGCACCGCGGCCCCTTCGGGAACCGGCAGCAGCAGCGCCGCTTCGGCGGGACGCGGCGAGGGATTGCGCACGGAGATCTCGAGCGTGGTGACCGCCGCCTGCTCGACGATCTCCACGCGAGCCTCGATGCGCTCGATCACGATCGGATCGCGATCGGGCTCCAGCGCAAAGGCGCGCGTCTGCGGCAACACGACGTGCGACACGCCGGCCCAGTCGTGCTGCGGCGCGAGTGCGTGCACTTGCGCACTCGACGGAGCGACGAAGGGCCCGATCAGGACCGCAAGCGCCAGTAGCTTCGTGATCACCCCGTGCATGTCGTGCTTCATGCGCAGTTCTACGACCGGTGGGCCGTCCGTCTTGGTCACCGGGCGGTAACGAGCCCGCGACGCACCCTCGACGCACCCGCGGGCTCGTTACCATCCGGTGACCAAGCTGGCCGGCCGGTCGGTCGTAGGCGCGTCCTCCACGTGAATCAACACGAACCGGTACGACCCACCAACGATGCGTAGTGCACACAACAACCAGATGACGCGAACACACTTCGACATCGGTCACCGGACCGTGGGCCTAGTCCTGTTCTTCTGTGTCTTCGTGCCTTCCTGCAGAGCTCAAGAGGCGCGGCGCACGAACAAGTACGAGCAGTACCTGTCGCAAGCGAACGCCAGAGGGCAGTTCAACGGCACTGCGCTCGTCTTCGAAGACGGCAAGGTCGTCTATCAAGGCGCGTTCGGCATCCGAAGCATCGATCCCGTTCAGCCGCTCGACCTGAACTCACAGTTCCGGTTGGCTTCGGTGAGCAAGCAGTTCACCGCCATGGCCATCATGACGCTGAAGGAGAGCGGCAAGCTGCGCTACGACCAAGACGTGCGCGACTTCATTCCCGAGCTTCCTTATGAAGGAATCACGATCAGGCATCTGCTGCACCATCATTCGGGTGTGCCGGATTACGAACCGCTGATGGACCAGCATTGGAAGACGGACCTGAACTACGACGATCCGGCGCGGTACACCACGGGCAACGCCGATGTGCTGAAGATGCTCGTGGAGACGAAGCCGCCCGTGCTGTTCAAGCCGGGCGAGAAATCGAAGTACAGCAACACGGGCTACAACCTGCTCGGCACCGTCGTCGCCAGAGCGTCCGGTGTGTCGTTCGCCGACTACCTGCAGAAGCACGTGTTCGATCCGGCCGGAATGTCGCACACGGTGATGTACAGGTTCGTCATCGGCCCTGACGAGCACATGCCGAATCGTGCGTTTGGTTTCCAGGTGGGATGGAACGGAACGGACCGGGCCGCCGCGGACTCGCACTACTTGAACCACGGGCAGGGAGAGGACGGCGTCTATTCCACGGTCGGTGATCTGCTCAAGTGGGACAGGATCCTCTACACCGAGAAGCTGGTCTCCAAAGCAACGCTCGACGAGGCCTTCACACCGGCGGTGCTCAACAATGGCGACGCGACGGACTACGGCTTCGGGTGGTACATCCAGCGATCGCCCACGGGAAAGCGGATGGTGCAGCACTCCGGCGGTTGGCTGAGCTTCTCGACCTACATCTTCCGAGCGATCGAAGAGGACAAGTGCATCGTGATCCTCTGCAATCAATCGCAGGGCCAGTTCTGGGGCATCGTCGAGGGCTTGACGAACATGCTCTACGACAAGCCCTGCGCGTTGCCGCCCCTGTCGATCCGCCGAGTGCTGGGAAAGGAAGTGGCGAACAAGGGAGCCGCGGCTGCCGTTGCCCAGTACCGGAAGTTAAAAGCGGAGCGAGCGGCCGAATTCCTATTCGAGGAAATCGAGCTGAACATGCTCGGGTATGAGCTGCAATGGGCGGGGCGCGTGGATGACGCCGTCGCGATACAGCGGCTCAACATGGAGGAGTACCCGGGATCCGCCAATGTCTATGACAGCTATGGCGATGCTCTGCTTGCGAAGGGGGATCGCTCGAACGCACTGGAGAATTTCAAGAAGGCGTTCGCGATGGATGCCACGCTGACCGCAACGAAGCAGAAGATCGATGAACTCGAGGCGGCGCCGTTGCCTGACAAGAAATGAAGTGCCATTCCTGATCCGGCGCTCATGAAACGATCGTGATTCGGGGGCACGTCGCGTCAGGGCCGCGGTGTCGGCGATGCATACGCGTCGATTCGCCCACGCGAATACAACGTTCGCTCGACCATGAGACCGAACACGTGCTCGAGGCGAGTCTGCACGTCCGGCCCTTCCAAGATGCCGAGAGCGCGCGCGATCGCTTCGAACGTCGCGAGGAATCGCGGGTCGGAGTGTCGTCGCAAGCGGTACGTCGAGGGCGCGCCAGTCGGCAGGTGCACACGCGGCACGCCGGCGAGTGCCGGTTCGCGCGCAACGAACTTGAACGCCCGGCGCCAGTCGGCGTCGGGCACGATCAACGTGATCGGTCCGGCGGAGAGCTCGACCTGGGTCAGCTCACGCGAATCCTTGCTCGGGTAGAGCAGCAGCGTATGTCGCGCGGGATCGATCAATCGCGCGGTGTCGAGCGCAACGTCGCGCGCGCCGAACGTGCGCACTTCGCTGTGGACGAGCGTCAGCGGAACCAGCCGCCCAGAATTGGTCGGCTTGTGCAGCTCACGCCGATGGCGGAGCACGATCACGCGCGTGGCCAGGGCGAGCGGCTGGAGGCTCGCGCAGAGGCAGGAGCGCAAGTGCAGACCGCAGCGCGGACAGCGATCCAAGGAGTCGCGGCTCTGACCGCGCTTGCTGCGCGCTGATTCCCCCGCCGTCATGGTCGCTGAGGATAGCGCCTGAAGCGCGTCGGCTGACACACGATCGGCGACGCCGCAGGAGAGACCATCACTGTCTTCGGCGGCAATGGTCGCGCGTGAGTTAGCTCGAGAGCGAGTCACTCGTGCGCGACTCGTCGTACATAGAGTGCCTCGCGTACGGCGTTCGACGTACGGCGTGACGAGTGCACGTCCACTAGCATGCGGGCATCCCGAACAGAGAGGCGGGGTCCAAATGAAGCTGCATCGAACGTCAGTGCTCGCGAGTCTCGGTTTCGTTGCGGTTGGCCTGTTCTCGACGGCGCGCGCCCAAGACTTCAACGTCGACGTCGGCACGACCTACGGCATTCCGCCCGCTACCTACGGCGCGGGAGCCGCTCAGCCCGGCACTTGGAATGGACTTGTCTCTTTGAGCCGAATTGGTCCTTATTCGGACTTGGCCTTGGAGAATACGGCCGGTGTGACCACCGCCGTTGCCGTCTCCAACGTCGGTGGCTTCGGAGACGCCGCCCAAGACAACGTCGGAACGGCGGTTGGAGGCGACGAGGAGCTGATGGACGACTACCAGGACGTCAGCATCCCGCAGTTCGCTGGCCCCACGACCTGGACGTTCAGTGGCTTGGCGAATGGGCCGTACGAGGTCTACACCTACGCTTGGGCTCCGGACAGCTCACTCGCCTTCTCGAACGTGAGTGTCGCGGGAACGACGAGTACCAACCCCCAGATCTGCGGCGGCCCATGGCCTGGCGGGCAGACGCTGGGCATCACGTACACGAGGCACTCCGTGG
>JANLUN010000745.1:0-2992 GCA_031363505.1 Planctomycetota bacterium
CCAGCCGATGGCGATCGATCTGCGCGACAAGGAGTCGAAGCCGGCCGACGCCGACGCGATGCAGAAGCGCGCGGCGAAGTACTACAGCATGAGCGGACGCGCGATCTTGAAGTCGGGCGTCGGGCGCGGAACACAGGTCGAAGATCTTGCGGGCCGCTTGTACACGCTCGGTCTCTACTTCAATGAGGTCCCCGAGGAGCAACAGACCTTCGCGGGTTGGACGAAGCAGAAGACGAAGGACTCGAGTCTCTGGGAACAAGCCGCGGACCTGTTCGATGCGGCGCTGAAAGTCAGCCCCAACTACAAGAGCACGATCCTGCTCGGGCGCGTCCGCGGATTCCTCGGGCACTACGCCGCCTCGGCCGACGTGTACGGCGAGCTCTTCGACAGCGAACCGTTCTACGACCGCACCTCCGCCAAGTTCGACAGCACGTTGCGCAAGAACAAGCCCGAGCTGATGAACGCCTACCTCGAGTGGGGCGTCAGCTCGCACTTGGCGGGCGCGGAAGCGAATGATCAGGACCGGTTGCTGCTCGCGCGCGGGATCCTCGACGCGCTGTGCACGCCGCAGGGCTTGCCCGCCAACACGAAGCCCTGGTGGTACGCGAAGTACCACCAGATCAAGTGCTTCGTCGACCTCGGCAAGTACGAGGACGCGCAGTTCCTGATGAACGAGACGGTGCGCAAGTCCTCCGAGCTCGGCGGCGGCGATGCGGACCTGAAGTCCGCGTTTGCGACGCTGAAGGACGAGCTGGACAAGAAGACGTTCCCGCAACCCAAGTGAGCACGAAGTGAAATCAGAAGTGAGCTCGGAGAAACGACGAATGAACCCGCTGGTCGCGAACGAGAGTCCGTCGAAGAACCGCCGCACGTCCAGCTTCGCCGCGCTGTGTTTCGTCCTGACGCTGGCGGCCTCCGTCAGCGCGCAAGACAAGGACACCGTTCAGTTCAAAGACGGCAAGAGCGACACCGGCCGCATCAAGAGCGAAGACTTTGGCGCGCTCACCCTCGAAGCCAAGGGCGGCGCGCGCGCGATCGAGTGGTCGACGATCGTCCCGAACGGAATCGTCTACTCCGGTTCGCCGGAGTTCACGAGTGCGAAGGACAGCCTGGACGGGGGTAAGTTCGAAGACGCGCTCACCAAGTTCGAGGAGCTGAAGGCCGACACCAAGCTCCGGCCGGTCCTACGCCAGACCGTGCTCTTCTACATCGCGTCGATCCACCAGCGGCAAGGCAACTGCGACGCCGCGATCGCCGACTACAAGGCGCTGGCCGAAGCGTTCCCGAAGTCGCGCTATCTGATGGACATCGGCGAAGGACTCGTCAGCTGCCACATCGCGAAGAAGGACGCGGCTGGTTACGCCGCCGCGACCAAGGCGCTCGATGAACTGTCCGCGGCCGCGCTCTCGGCCGGCGTCGAGAACGGATTCGGTTCGGGCATCAACGTGCTCAAGGGCCGGCTGCTCGAAGAGCAAGGCAAGGTCGCGGAAGCCAAGGCCGCGTACAGCGTCGCTGAGAAGGCGAGTGGCGTTCCTCTCGCGGTCGCGCAGCAGGCGCGGCTCGGACAAGCGCGTTGCCTGGTGCTGCTGAAGAACAAAGCCGAGGCCGAAACCCTGTACCGCAAGCTCGTCGCGGAAGACGCACCGAACCCGGTGCTCGCCGGCGCGTGGAACGGCATCGGCGATCTGATGAAGGACGAGGCGTACGAGAAGAAGGACGCCGAGAAGATGCTCGACGCGGTCTACGCGTACATGCGCGGCGTGGTGCAATACGCGCCGGTCCCCGGAGAGTCCGCGAACGAGTACAAGCGCTCGCTGCAAGGTTCAGCGAATTGCTTCAAACTGCTCGGCGACCTCGAGTCGAACGCCGAGCGCAAGAAGCTCAACCAAGAGCGCGCGCGCGAACGCAGCGAACAGTTCAAAAAAGAGTTCCCGAACGGCTGAGTCGCGAAGCAGCCCGACATTCCTCCTGACCCGACCTCCATCCCCATCCCCCAACGAAAGCCCAGAGAAGAAGTGATGAATCCCCCCCGCAAGAAGCTTGCGCTGATCCTCGCGATCGTCTTCGTCTGCCTCGCGAACATCGCGCTCGCGCAGGAAGGCGACCCGCACTCGAAGCCGAAGAAGTCGTGGCTCCAGCTGTTCCAGACGACGGGACCGGTCGGCTACATGATGGTGGCTTGCTCGATGATCGGTACGGCGTTCGTGATCGAGCACGCGGTCAACATCCGCCGCGAGAAGCTCGCTCCCACGCCGCTCGTCCAAGACCTCGAGGCTCTGATCAACGAGGAGCAGTACGACGAGGCGATCGAGCTGTGCGATCAAGAAGGCGGGTACATGTCGAACCTGATCGGTTCGGCGCTCCGCATGCGGCACGCGGGCTACGAGGAAATGATCCAAGGCCTCGAGGCCGCGGCGAACGAGGAAGCGTTCAAGCTGAACGTCAAGATCTCGTACCTATCGCTCATCGGGAACATCGGGCCCCTCCTTGGACTGCTCGGCACGGTGACGGGCATGATCGCGTCCTTCCAGGTCATCGAAGGCCTCAAGGCGCCGACCCCTGGTGACCTCGCGGTCGGTGTGTACGAGTCGCTCGTGAACACGACGCTGGGCCTGTTCATCGGAATCGTCTTCCTGACCTGCTTCTTCCTCTACAAGAACAAGGTCACGCGGATGACGCTGTCGATGAACCTGCAAGCGGTCGATCTGCTCAAGCACATCGTGATCGCGGAAAAGCAGCAGCAGCACGCCGCCGCGGCGAAGAAGCCCGTCCATGCATAAGCGCAAGAAGCCGCAGCTGAAGGAGGACATCTCTCCGAACCTGATCCCGATGATCGACATCATGTTCCTCCTCCTGCTGTTCTTCATGCTGGGGGCCGACATGGGGAAGCGCGAGATGGAGGAAGTCATGCTTCCGCTCGCGGACAAGATCCAGGAAGACGACGGCAAGCGCGGCAAGGACCCGGAGACCACGATCAACATCCACCACGATC
>JANLUN010000387.1:0-4693 GCA_031363505.1 Planctomycetota bacterium
CGACCCACCCTACGGACTTTGACGCCAAGGGGCAGGGTTCGCGCGCGTGTGGCTCGCCGTTAAGACCCGAACCACACAAGGGCGTGGAACAGTGCCACTTGCATTGCAAAAATCGCTGGCAAAGTAACAGAGGCGGTCGCGGTTCGGATGCAGGTAGGCGACGGCCGTCGACACGCGCACACTCGGCCGCTTTCTCGAAGAAGCGCAGGTCACGGGCCAGCTCGATCACCCCGGCATCGCTCCCGTGCACGAGCTCGGTCTCGACTCGGACGGCCGCGTGTACTTCACGATGAAGCTCGTCAAAGGGCGCGACTTGAAGGCCGTGTTCGATCTCGTGTTCGACGCGAAAGAGGGCTGGATCGAGACGCGCGCCTTGTCGGTGATGCTCAAGGTGTGCGAGGCGGTGGCGTACGCGCACACGAAGGGCGTGATCCACCGCGACCTGAAGCCCGCCAACGTGATGGTCGGGAGTTTCGGCGAGGTGTACGTGATGGATTGGGGCCTGGCGCGCGTCTTGGGTCGCAAGGACACGCACGACATCCGTCTGAAGCCCGAGTTCGGGCAATCGCTCACCTCGGTGAAGACCGAGCGTCGCGACGAGCGCGAGGAGGCTCTCGATTCGCCGCTCGTGACGATGGACGGCGACGTGATGGGCACGCCGGCGTACATGCCGCCCGAGCAGGCGCGCGGCGAGATCGAGCAGCTGTCTGCGCGCTCCGACGTCTACGCGATCGGCGCGATGCTCTACCACTTGCTCGCGCGGCGCATGCCGTTCGTTTCGCCGGGCGAGCGCATCACGAACCGCACGGTGCTCGCCCGCGTTCTGGACGGCCCGCCCAAGTCGATCCACTCCATCAAACACGACGTGCCCGGCGAGCTCGTTGCGATCTGCGAGAAAGCGATGTCTCGCGAGGCCGCCGATCGCTACGCGGACACGTTGGCGCTGGCCGAGGACCTGCGCGCGTACCTCGAGCACCGCGTCGTCGGCGCGTACGAGACGGGCACTTGGGCAGAGACGAAGAAATGGATCGAGCGCAACAAGCCGCTCGCCGCCGCGCTGGCGGCGGGAGTGCTCGCGCTCGCGACGGGTCTCGTCGTGAGTTTGTCGCTCACGAAGAAGAACAGCGCGCTCTTCGTGCTCGCCGAGGACGGACGGGTTCGCGCGGAGACCAGCGAACGCGCAGCCAAGGCGAACGAGCTCACCGCCAGAGCCAACGAAGCCGAGGCCAGACGCGAGAAGGCCAACGTCTTGCGGCTGTCGGCGTTCCAGACGCTGGATGACCTGACGCACGAGGCCGACGCGCTGTGGCCGGCGGAGCCGCGCATGGCCCCGCGCTATCGGGACTGGCTCGCGCGTGCGCGGGCGCTTGTAGCGAGGGTCCCGGCGTTTCGCGAGTCGCTATTGGAAATCGAAGCGCGAGCGTTGCCGCGAACGGAAGCGGAGCGCGAAGCGGAACGACGGAGCCATCCGCGTTTGGCTGAATGGGAGCAGAAGCAGGCTCAGCACCGATGGCTGTCCTGCATGCTCGGCGATCATGCCTGGCCTTTGGAGTCGAGCGTCGAGGCCGAGCTCTCGAGGGAATCGCTTCCCGCGAGCGCGGGAGCATTGAACGGGGTGGCGTGGGCGCTCGTCGACCCCGAACAGCCGGTGTACGGGTCGGAGGTGAAAGCGCTCCTGCTGGCGCGGCGCGCTGTTGCACTTTCGAGCGCCACGGATCTCGCACCGAACCGCGACACTCTGTCGTGGGCCTTGTTCCGACTGGGTCGACTCGATGAGGCGTTGGCGCAGGAGCGACGCGCGCTGGAGGAAGCGGGCGAGTCGAAGCGCGAAGAGTATGAGGGCTACTTAGCGAAGCTCGCGGCCGCGGTGGCGCGCTGGCAGGGCGACGAACGCTCCGAGCGTGCGAAGGAGCGTGACGCGGCAGCGCTCGAGCTGGCAGCGCTCGAGGCCGAAGTGTGCGCGCGACGCGCTTGGCGCTTCGCGGACGACGACGACCGCTGGTGGCACGCACAGTTGGAGAAGCTGGTCGCGGCGCTCGATGCTCTTGCGGACGAAGAGACCGGCGCGATGCGCGGAATCTCGGCCGAGCGCAGCTGGGGCGTCGCGCGACGATTGGACTTCGCGGAATCGATCGAAGAGCGAAGTGTGAGCGGCCCTGACGCGCGTGATCGTTGGACAGAGGCGATCGATGCGATCGCGCACAGCGAGAAGTACCGTGACGTGGTGTGGCCCAGTGGCCCGCGGCTCACGCCGCAGCTCGGACTCTTGCCGATCGGTGCGGATCCTGAGTCGGGGCTGTGGGAGTTCGCTCACCTGCAGACAGGCGAGCCGGCGCAGCGCGGCGCGGACGGCAAGCTCGTGCTGAGGGAGGCGATCGGCCTGGTGTTCGTGCTGATCCCGGGTGGGACATTCAGCATGGGTGTACAGCGCACGGATCCCACCGGACGCAACTACGATCCACAAGCTACACGCGAAGACGTACCGGTGCGCCAAGTGTGGCTCTCTCCGTATCTCCTCTCGAAGTTCGAGATGACGCAGGGTCAGTGGATGCGACTTGCCGGGCGTAATCCGAGCCAGCATTCGCAGTCGAACTTCACCACCGAGTGGAACCGCGCAGGAAAGGGTTGGACGGCGCTGTATCCCGTGGAGCATGTCACGTGGACACAGTGCATGGAGGTAATGGCGCGACTGGGTCTTGCTCTGCCCGGCGAAGCACAGTGGGAGAATGGAGCTCGAGCAGGGACGACGACGGTGTATTGGAGCGGGGACGAGGCGCTGAGTCTGCGCGAGGCAGGCAACGTTGCGGACGCATTCGCGAAGGGTCACGGAGGCGAAGATTGGCCAGTGGCCCACGAATCGTGGGACGACAGCCACACGATACAGGCGGAGGTTGGTACGTACCGTCCGAACGCATTCGGTCTCCATGACGTGCACGGCAACGTGTGGGAGTGGTGTCTCGACGGCTACCACAATGACTTCTGGCGACAAGCGCTCGGCGCAGATCCCGTGGCGCCATCAGCGGGAGCCTCGCACCGAACGAGCCGCGGTGGCAGCTACTTCAGTTCCGCCTCGGACGCGCGCTCGGCGATCCGCACCCCCCAGTCACCAGGGAACCAAAACGACTTCCTCGGGTTGCGCCCCGCAAGAGCAGTCAGTCGGTGATCACCCCAACTCCGCGCAACCAGGAAAGCACGTCGTCCCACACCGGGGCCGGCTTCCCTGAATGCACATCGCGGAGGTCGTGACCCGCCTCCGAATATCGGACCACGACTTGAAGCCCCTGGGCGTTGCTCGACAGCGACGCGAGCACGCGTGTCGGGAGCGATCACTTCCAGGGATCGATGTCGGCTGTAGAGAGGCCGTGTCGGATGAAACACGATTGCGCCGAGCGCAAGCACTGCGACAGACGCACCGGCGAGGATCGTGAGCTTCTCCACGCCGTCGCGCTCGCTACCACAGCCAGCCGGCGCCTTCCTCGATGCTCTCCGCCGTCACGCGCTTGCCGCGCAATCCGTCGATGATGCCGAGACCCTTCGCGAGCACCGCCTTGCTGCGGCCGCGAAAGACTCCGATCAGCCAGAGCACGGGCAAGCTCAGCACGTCGTAGATCCAAAAGCGCATCCACTGTGGGGCGCGCGCGTGCCGTCGCAGAAACCAGATCGAGTTGACGCCCATCATGTACTTGCGGCGTGGGTTGTAGCCGCCGCCCGTCGCGATCGACGCGCTGTGGTAGACCGCGACGTCCCCGATCAGCCGCACGCCGAATCCCGCTTCGCTCGCGCGCACGCACAAGTCGACGTCCTCCATGTACGCGAAGAACTGCGCGTCGAAGAGGCCGATCTTCTCGAGTGCGGCGCGTCGAATGAGCAGCGCGCAGCCGGGGATGTAGTCGACGGGCTTCGTCTCGCGGTACGCCGGTCCGTCCGCGTCTCGATGTCCGAGGAGCGTCGAGAGGTTTTCGCGCCACGTGAGCATCCCGCCCGCACACCACACGCGCTCGGGCTCGCGCTTGTAGAGAACGCGCGGACCGACGACACCGAGCGTCCGGTCGGCGACGAGCGCGTCGGCGAGCTTCGCGAGCGAACCCGCGGGCAGCTCGACGTCGTTGTTCACGAAGAACACGGCCTCCGCGCCGTGATCCAGCGCAACGCGCGCGCCCTGGTTGCTCGCTTCGCCGAAACCCAAATTCGTCGGGTTGCGCAGGATCGTGAGCCCCGGGAAGCCGCGCTCGATCGCCTCGCGCGAACCATCCGTCGATCCGTTGTCGACGAACACGACGTCCGCGGGCGCGACGCCCTGCGCGAGAATCGACGCCACGCACTGGGCGTTCTCATCGCCGCCGTTCCAGTTGGCGACCACGACGGCGACGCGCAGCGACAGTCGGCTCACGAGCTGCTCGATCCGGTGTCGCGACCCGTCGACTCGACCGCCGACACGAACGAGCCCGTCGCGAGGAGCGTCTCGACCCGATCACCGGCGGCGAGAGGGGCGGAGTTCGTCAGCGGCTCCTTCCCGCCGACGCGGCGCGTGATCGAGTAACCGCGCGCGAGGACGCGAAATGGCGACGTCGCTCCGAGCGTCGCTCCCGCGAGCTCGATCTTCTGACGGCGCGCGCGCAGCGCATCGAGCACGGCGCCGGAAAGTCGCGGCGCGAGCGCGGCGACACGCGACGACGCGCGCTCGATCGCGACC
>JANLUN010000413.1:0-4325 GCA_031363505.1 Planctomycetota bacterium
GTCAAGGTCGACCTGCACCTCGAGAGGCTGTGGTCGAGAAACGTGACCATCACGACGCGACTCGTCGACACGGTCTCGACGACGATGCTCTTGAAGACGGTTCAGTCGAAGAAGCTCGACCCGCGGCGCCTGATCACTCACCGCTTCAAGCTCGACGACATCGTCGATGCGTACGACACGTTCGCGCGCGCCGCGGCGACGAAGGCATTGAAGGTGACCATCGAAGCGTGACGCGCGTCCGCACGCTTCCCTCCGTCTGCTCCCACGTCCCGCGGTCGGGAGAGGCACCGTCCCGGCCTAATGCGGTGCGACGTCGGCGAACCGTCGGCCGATACGGACCTCGTCGAAGTAGACCGAGTTCGTCGCCGTGAAACCCGGCGCACGGTAGAGACCGATCTTCAGGAACGGCGGCGTCTCGTTGTACATGTTCGGACCGTAGACCTTGTGGTCCACACCGTTGAACGCGGTGACGGCCGCACCGTCCATCCACGCTTCGATGTAGCCGTTTCCGCCCTGCGACCAGCGGACGCGGAACAAGAGATCGATCCAACGCCCCTTCTCGATCAATTCGGTCGCGACGTTCTGCTTGTTGATTCCATCCAACCCGTAGTTGATCTGGATCCCGCTCTGTCCTTCACTCGCGACGTACCGGATCGCGATCAGCGGCGTGTGCGACGCGTAATCCGCCCAGGCCACGCCCGCAGGCGGTCGATCGTGCCACTGGCCGATGATCTGGTGCCCGGGCGCATCGGGCGTGTCGATGTAGTCCGTGGGAATGAGGAAGCTCCACGAGCACCAAGTGACCGTGCCGAGCCCTTCGTCCCAGTACAGCTTGAGCTCCGTTCGATTGCCGCCGGCGTGATCGTCCTCCGGCAGCAGCGTGAACTGCACCGCGCCCGCGCCCTTGCGCACCGGGTCCGAGACGATCTGCACGCGCGAGTGGTCCTCCATCTCGTAGAGCCAGAACGGCGAGATCGAATTGAGATCGAATGTGTCGCGGAAGCGCCAGCGCGCGGCGCCAGCCGGCAACGTGAGTCCGAGATCCATGCCACCGTCGAACTCGGGCGTCCGGGGTGTGAGCGAGATCTCGCCCCGGGCCGTCGATTGCGCCGCCGCGGGAACGGCGGCGAGCGGACCAGCCGCTGCTGCGACTGCCGATAGGATGACCCAGACGGTGTGCATAAGGGTTTTGAGCTGACCCACTAGTCTACCCTCGCCGCCCGAGGTGCGGGTTTCCAGGAATTGCGGGAACTCGCATATTAAGGAGGCGATCCGGGGGCGCGCGCTCCCCGTTCGCACCAGGCGTAGATCCCGAACGTGACGGCCCAGGCACCCAGGACGTCGATCGTGTAGTGCAAATGCGCGAACAGTACGGCCGCGACGCTGAGCACGTGTCCGACGAGCGCAAGGGTTCCCAGCCAACGTCGGCGGCGAACGTACAGCCACAAGAGAAACGTCGTCGCGACGTGACCCGAGAAGAACAGGTCCTGCGTCAAGTACGCGCGCTGCGAACTCTCGACGAAAACGTGGAACGGCGACACGAGCTCGATCCACGCCTCTGCGAAACTCCGCGAGCCGATGCCCGGACCGACATGCGCTGGATCCGGCGGGCCCAGATGCGTGACGAGGATGCACACGCCGCGCGCGATCGACACGAGGCCGCCGCAGATCATGTAGCGCACCCAGCGACGCGGCTCGTGCCAGAGGAACGCGGCGGCGACGGGCAAGTAGCACGCGAGCCACGCGACCCAGTTCACGCGATCGACCCACGCGACATACGGCACGAGCGCGAGCACGGGGTCTGCGAGCGTCGGTCCGCGCTCCGCTTCGTTGACGAGCGCCATGGCGGACATCGCCGCGAACGCCGCGTAACGGAACACGAGTGCGCCGAGGATCGGTGCGGCGAGCGAGCGGCGCACGGAGCCTACCGTCGACGCAGCAGCCGACGTCTCCACCGGCGTGAGCGATGCGCGCGTCAGTTTGGATCGCCCGTCAACACCCATGCGGCCCAATCACGCGTCGTGTACTTCGGCGCGCCGCGTTCGTCCTTCGCTTCGCGCAGCTTCGTCTTCGCTTCCCACAGCGCTTGCGACTTGGGCTTCTTCTCTTTCCATAGCCGCCGATAGAAGTCGAGCATCAGCTCCTTCGTCGCTTCATCGGGCACCTTCCATAACGAAGTGATCACCGAGCGCGCGCCGGCCATCTGCAACGCCTTCTGCAAGCTCGCCACACCCTGACCCGCGCGGTTGATGCCGACGTTCGTGTCGCACGCCGAGAGCACCACGAGGTCGCAGTTCGAGAGATCGAGCGTCGAGAGCTCGTCGGCCGTCACTAACCCCGGCACGCGGCCCACTGCGTTCTCGGGCAAGTTCGACCCCGCGAACGCGAGCCCGCACAAGAGCATCGGGCTCATGCGCTTCACCTGGTCGTCGCCGCTCGCGCGCGATCCGAGCCCCGTGTACTTGTCCAGCGGCTCCGGATCCCTCCAGGACTTGACCGACTCGGGCGCGAACCATCCGTGCGTTGCGATGTGCAGCCAGCGCGCCTTCGGTGCGAGGGCCTGCAGTCGTTCGCGTGTCGCGCTCGAGTGCTCGCACAGCTCGGGCGCCGCGCTGCTCTTGAACTGATCGGCGAAGCAACGCGCGATGCCGCGCGCTTCGACGCCGGTGGCCGGGAGCGCGGCGAATCCACCCGACCATGCGCCCCCGCGCAGGATGCCCGCGTCAGCGCTCGCTCGCGGCTCGAGGCCGGCCGCAGCGAGCCGAGTCGGCGTGCCGCCTTCGTCGGAGTTCGTTCCCCCTCCGTACTCCACGTCACCGAACGCGACCAACTGCCCCAGCTCATTCACGGGCCTCGTCTTTTGGAAGAGCTCCGTGAGCGTCGTGCGCGTCTCGATGCGCCAGCGATCGCCGACGAGCGTCTGCTCGTCGAGCGGCAGCGCATCGAGCGGCACGAGGTGCAACACGTCGTCGAGCGCCACGACGACGCGCTCCGTTCCGGCGAGTACCGGTCGCAGGGGATCGAAGATCAGCTCGCGCAACTGGACACCAAGCGCGTGCACGCTCGGCGCCGACGACTCGTGCGCTCCTGCCGCGATGCCGCGGCTGCCCTCCGCCACGCCCAATCCTTCGCGCCACGCGCGCGCAACTCTCTCGATCGGCTCGATCGGGCCCAGATCGACCAACGTCAATGTCGGGCTCTGCGCAGAGTCCGGCTTCTCCGCGGCGTTCGAGCTGTGCACCACGAATGCGCATAGGCTCGCGACCGAGGTCGCACGCAATGCGGGCTCGCCCGTCGAGTCGCGCTCGTCGACCACGCCCATCTCGATCTTTTCGAAGCGCAGGAAGCCCACGGCTGCCTCGCGGTGCGCCAGTCTCCCGGCGAGCGACTCGACGTCGAGTTCCACGCCGCTCTCCGTGCCGCCCGAGAGCTCACGTGCCAGCTCGACGAGCTCGCGCTCCACCGACTCCCGCTTCGCGCGCGCTCGATCGAACTCCTCACTCGTCGTGCCTTTCTGCGCCAGCCCCGCCAGCTCGTCGCTCGCCTCGCTCAACGCAGCGCGCAGCTCTCGGTACTTCGGCGCGTTCGCCGCACCGCGCGTCAGCTCCGCCGAAACGACGGCCGCGCCGCGCATCGTCTCCGCCAAGACGAACGACTCCGCTTCCAACGACCGCACTGGCTCGAACACGCCGAAGCCTTGGGCAACCGAGAGGGACAGATCGAGCTCCTTCGCGAGGCGCGAGCAGCGCTCCTCCGCTTCACGGCCCGGGGTCGTGAGGATCGCGCCACGTGCAACGTGCACTTGCGCTCGACACACCGCGCGAACGAGGTCAGCGCACCTCGCCCTCCTCCACTCTCTGCCTTCGAGATCTTCGCCCTCCCCCTCGGGAGTTCGATTCGCGCGCGCTACCTGACCTGCGATCGTCTCGGCGAGGCCCCGCCGCGCCGACTGCAAATTGGGGTGGTCGTCGGGCAGCGTGCGCGATTGAACTTCGAACGCCTTCTCGTATAGGGCACGCGCGCCGGCCATGTCGCCAAGCTTGATGAGCGTGGCGGCGAGGTTCTGCCGCACGAATTGCAGTCTCGGATGCTCGTCGGACAGCGTGCGCGATTGGACCTCGAGCACCTTCTCTAGGAGCGCCCGCGCCCCTGCAAGGTCGCCGAGACTCTCGACCGTCGCGGCCAAGTTCATCCGCGCCCAGTGCAGCTCGGGATGATCGTCGGGCAGCGTGCGCGATTGGACTTCGAGCACCTTCTCCTGGAGCACGCGCGCGCCCTGGAGGTCGCCGAGAAAGTACATCGTGGCGGCCAGGTTCCGTCGGGCC
>JANLUN010000473.1:0-2808 GCA_031363505.1 Planctomycetota bacterium
ATCCGCGTGCGCGAGATCATGACGCCGCGCGTCGACGTCCTCGTGATCGACATCGCGGCCGACGAGGATCAACAACTGTTCGTCATCGCGCGCGCGCTCGCGCGACGGTTGACGTGGCTGCCGGTCGTGCGCGAGAACGCGGACCGCGTCCTCGGGTGCGTTCGGATGCGCGATCTGCTCGCGCGCAGCGACCGGCCGCTCAAGGAGCTCGTACAGCGCGTTCAGTTCATCCCCGAAGTCGCGAGCGTGCTCGATCTCTTGCGGGTCCTGCGCGACAAAAAGGCCACCGAAGCGGTCGTCGTCGACGAGTACGGCGGCACCGCGGGGATCGTCACCGTCGAGGAGATCTTCGAGGAGATCGTCGGCGATCTGCGCGCCGAGGACGAACGCGCGATCGCGCCGGTGATCCCGCTCGGTGAGGGACGCTTCCGCGTCGCGGGCAGCCTCGCGATCCGCGACTGGAACGAGCAGTTCGGACACGAGGTGGTGCCGGCGGGTTTCGAGACGGTGGGCGGTTTCGTCACGGCGCTGCTCGGACGGATCCCCAAGGCCGGCGATCGCGTGCGGCTCGGAGGTCTAGTGAGCCAGGTGCACGAAGTGCGCGGCCGGCGCGTGCGCAGCGTCGACATGTACATCGACCCGGTCGCGGGAGACGGCGCATGATCCCCTGGGTCGACCTCGCGATCCTCGCGGCGTGCCTCGTCGGCAACGCGGCGTACTCCGGGAGCGAGACGGCGCTCTACACGGTCTCGCGCCTGCGGGTCGACGTCGAGGCGCGCCACGGAAAGCGCAGCGCGCGGATCATCCAGCGACTTCTCGCGGACGACGTCTCGCAGATCATCGTGCTCGTCCTGGGCGTCAACCTGTGCGTCGAAGTGATGACGTTTCGCGCCGAAGGGCTGGCGGTCATGCTCGGATTGCCCGGAGCCGCGGTCGAAATCCTGCTCGCGCTGGTCCTCACGCCCGTCGTCTTCTTCTTCGGCGACCTCGTGCCGAAGGACTTGTTCCGCCGCCGGCCGTACGCGTTCTTGTCGATCACGGCGCCGCTGATCTTCGTCACGCGCATCGTGTTCTGGCCGGTGGAGCGCGTGCTGTGGATCGTGTCGACGCTCGTGACGCGCGCGCTGCGCCTCGAGCCGCGGATGCTGGCCGTCGTGCGCGGGCGTGAAGCGGTGCTGAACCTCTTGCGGGAGAGCACGCAGACTGGCGCGATCCTTCCGCACGCCGAGCAGCTCGCCCGCAACATCCTGAAGCTGCGCTCGATCGAGGTCGAGCGCGCCATGGTGCCGTGGCGCAACGTGGTGCAGCTCTCGAGCACGTCCTCGGAGGAGGAGCTCTTCACCGCCGTGTCGAGGTCGTCGTTCACGCGACTTCCTGTGGTGGACGAGAGCGGCCGCGTCCTCGGATACGTGCACCAACTGGACGTCCTCGGCGCCGGTCCTGAGACGCGTGTACTGGATCACCTGCGCCCCGTGATCGAGCTCGCGGCGCACACACCGGTCGACCGGGCGCTGGCGAGGCTGCGGACGGGAGGGCAGCGTCTGGCGCTCGTCGGGGGCCGCGACCAGCCGCTGGGTCTCTTGACGCTTAAGGACTTGGTCGAGGAAATCTCCGGCGACCTGGCGGGGTGGTGATGAGCGCGCTCCCCGCGGCACACGGATCGCCCTTCCGCCGGCTTTGTCGCAACTGCGACGCGTCGCTAGGATAGCTCGCCCTCGAGACAGGCCCTGCGCTCGGAGGTCTCCCCATGAAAAGCATCCGGTTCTTGAACGGTCACGGCGCCATGCTGCTCGCCGGCTTCGGTTTGGCGGCGATCGGGCTGGCACTCGAGCCGGCGCGTCCGCGCCTCTCGATTCCGCAAGGCAGCGGCAACGAAGACACGGCTGATCCCGAGGCGGAGCAGCCCGAGTTCCCGCAGCTCCCCGCGATGGGGAACTCCGATTCCAACGGCAGCATGATCGCTGTCACCGGAATCGACCTCACCGGATCCTCGATCCTCTACTTGATCGACACGGTGAATCGCCAGCTGGCCGTGTACCAAGCGAACGGCGGCGCGGCGAGCACGCAAGGCATCAAGCTGGTCGGCGCGCGCCGCATCGACCTCGACCTGCAGCTCAGCGGCTGGAACGATCGCTCCGAATACTCGTTCGAGGAGCTCGAGAGCAAGTTCTCCGAGCTGCGAGCCCCGGCGAAGCCCGTCAAGTAAGCCCCTCAATCCCCCCTGCACAGGAGCCCCCCGCGTGGCCGAGAGAGATCAGTTCTACAGCTTTGACGAAGCCCTGAAGGAGCTGCGCCTCAAGGAAGAGGAGTTGAAGCGCCTCGTGTCCGAGGGCGAGATCCGAGCGTTCCGCGAGGGCGACACGATGAAGCTGCGCCGTGCCGACGTCGAGAGCCTGCGCAGCGAGCTCTCGGGCGGCGAGGTCGTCGACCTGGGCGAGGTCAGCGAAGAGCTCGTGTTCGAGGACGAGACGGAAGCCACCGGCGACGCCGGCATGGCGACGCAGGAGATTGCGAGCGTCGAGACGATCATCGACGACGTCGAGGATGTCGGCGAGATCGAGATCGAAGACGAAGCCGCGCCCGTGGCGGTGCCGGTCGAGGCGCGCCGTCCCGCGCCGCGCGCCGCGCCCGTGGTCGAGGAAGACGTGTCCGACGGCGCGTTGATCGACGCGGCGCTCGTCGGCACGGCGCTCTTGCTCGTCGTCGCGGTTCCGCTCGCGATGTCGGCGAGCATGAGCCAAGCGTCGGGGGTCGCACGCTCGATCGCGTCGGTCTTCGGGCTTCAAGTTCCCTGATCGCTTGCGCGCG
>JANLUN010000476.1:0-2578 GCA_031363505.1 Planctomycetota bacterium
CGATCGGTCGCGTCGTGCTCGCGGCGCTGCCCGAGCTCGAGGAACGCTTCAAGCGCCGCTGAACGAAGAGCGACCGCTCAGAGGAGCGGCACGAGCACGCGACTCTCACCGGCGCGCGGCGCATCGAAGGAGAGCTCGAGCGAGCTGTTCTCCTGCGCTTCCACGACGAGGCGCACGGTCAGACCGTCGCCGCCTGCCAAGTGCCCGAGTCGGCACGCGTCGGCGGTCCACGGCAGGCTCTCGAAACCGCCGCCGCTACGTTGCTGCGCGACGCCGACGACCTTTGCGCCGCCCGTGCGCAGTCGCACGTCGAGTCCGGTGCGCCGCGCGAGCCCCGAATCGAGCGCGGTCGGTAGACGCCCCGTGTTGTGAATCGACGCATCGACGAGCCAGAGATTCGCGCGCAGTCGCTCCACGTTCGGCGGATCGCAGACGATGCGCGGCAGATCCGCCGCGAGCGATGCGACGGCGCGCTCTGCGCCCGCGAGGTCGAGCGCGGGTTCACCTTTGGCGTTCGGCACACCCCAGGGCGTGCAGAAGTACACGCGCTGTCCGAGGCGGCCCTCGCAGTACGCCTCGAGGCTGCCCGGCGCGTGGAGTACGGCCGCGTACGGCACGAGTCCGACAACGCTCGCGTCGATCTGGTTCGAATCGGCAGTCGAGTTCGGTCGCGCCGCGCGCGGTCGATTCGTGAACATCAACACGGCGGAGAGGTTCGCGTGCGAGCGCAGCAGCGCGACGGCGGCGCGGCTCTCCGGCTCGGACAGCGGATACGGCGTGAATCGATCCGCCTGGGGGCGCCAATCGATCGGGAAGTCGACCGCGAGGCGGGGCGCATCGTCGCGCAGCGCGGCACCCAGGCGCGTTTCGCCGAACGCGCGGTCGGGATCGAGCGCGGGCACGAAGTACAGCGTGCAGTTCTCGAGCAACGCGGCGATGCGCGGCTCGGACGGCGCGCGCAAGAGCAGCTGCCGCGCGGTGTCGACGAGAGCACGCGCGGCTCGCGCGCCTCCATCCGGTGCACCGAGTTCCGCGCACACGAGCAGGGCCGGTTTCTGCGCTGCGTCATCACCCCGCGGATCGCTGACGACGACGAGCGAGAGCTCGCGTCCTTGTCGACTCTCACCGATTCGTTCGACACGCACTTGGCCGGAGAAATCGCGCACGAGGCGGTCGAGCTCCTCCTTGAAGCGCGTGTAGCCGTACACGGTGTCGGTCGTCGCCGGCGCTTGCACCGATGCTTGCACGGGCGGCACTTCGATCACGACCGGCGGCGTCTGCGCGTCCTGTGAGCGCGCGAACGCGGCGAGCGAGAGCATCGCGCCGATTGCGCTCACGGCTTGACCTCGCGCGCCACCGGCACGGTCCACGGCGCCGTGCCGCGCACGGTGAGCACGCTGCCTGGCGCAGCGAGCACGAGCCACGTCACGCGTTCGCTCGACGCGCCCGGCGCGATCGGCGAGAGTGACACGACCTGCGAACCGGCGATCAGGCGCGCGCCTTCCGGAAGCACGAGCTCGAGCATCGCGCCGCCCGTGTTCTTCGCGCCGGCGCCGACGGTGTTCGGCAGCGCGCGCGCCAGTGTGGTCGAGAGTCCGGTCGGAAGCGCACCCGTGTTGTCGAGACCCGCTTCGATCGTGCACAGCTCGCCGGCGCGTTTCACTTGCGGAAGACGGATCTCGAGACGCGGCAACGACGTCGCCAAGCGCGCGACGTAGCTCGACAGTCCGTTCAGCGCGAGCGGCAGACACGTGACCGGCGGATTGATGCGCGAGAGCGGCTGCCAGCCTCCGACGAGGCCTTGGCGTCCGTCGCCGAGCTCGACCGGGTGCCAGTCGACGAAGCCGATCCCGCCGCGCAAGTTGTCGAGCCAGCGCGACCACAGGAGATCCTGCGCGCCGACGGACGGTGCGCGTCCTAACGGACCGTCGCGTCCCTGAGGCCCCGCGAAGAGCGCGTCGGTCAGCGCGACTCCTTTCGCTTCCGGCGACGCTTCGATCGCCGGTCCCCATGCGGCGACTTCGAGCGCGAGCGCGCCTTGCACCGCGTAGAGCCAGTCGAGCGCGGCCCCCGCGCGTTCGTACCCGCGCGCTTCCGCGAGCGTCATCATCGCCGACTGCGATCGCCCCGTCGCTTGCACGAAGAGTCGCGTCGCGCGCTCGAAGACCGAGGCATCACCGGGCGTGACGAGCTTCGCCGCCGACCGCCCGCCGGGGATCGCGACAGCTCCGTGGTTCCCTTGGAAAAGCAGCACGCACGCCGCGCGCCGCGAGAGCACGAGATCCGCCAGCGCGCGCGCGGTCGGATCGTCGAGCGGCAGATCGCCCTCGTCCCCAACACCATCGCCCCAACCGATCGGGAAGTTGACGTCGAGGTTCGTGCCGCCGCGTCCATCCTCGTTGAACGCGCCGTCGTGATCGTCGTCCTTGCCTTCGCGCATCCACAGGTAGCGCGGCGTGTCGCCGTCGTGCGCCGGCGCGAGGAAGCGCTCGTCCGCGGAACGCGTCCACGCACCGGCTGGATCCGCGATCAAGAGATCGAGCACGAGACCGTCGCCGTCGAGATCGTCGGGGCCGTC
>JANLUN010000481.1:0-1762 GCA_031363505.1 Planctomycetota bacterium
CGAGCACGGCGCGCAGGCGCACTGGCTGCGCGTGCGATTGCGGTCGAAGAGTTCGAACCGTTTCGCGCTCGGCGCGCGCGTCACGGTGGAGTGGGAAGGCGGAACGCGGTGGAGCGAGATTCGAACCGCGGGCGGCTTCCAGGCGAGCGTTCCGCCCGAGGCGCACTTCGGGCTCGGAACCGTGGATCGTTTAAAGCGCGTCCTCGTCCGTTGGCCCTCCGGCCGTGAACAAACGCTCGCCGACGTCGCCGTCGATCGAGTCTTGACGATCGACGAGGAAGTTCCGTGATGCGCAGTTGGAGCATCGCGTGGATGCTCTTCGCAGCGGCTGCGACACCGACCGCGGATGGACGTGCACAGGATGCACGCACGACGGAGCGGGTCGAACAGAAAGCGCAGCGCCGCGCCGTCCTCACACGTGATCCGCGGGAGTTGCCGATCGCGCCCGAAGGCCGTTGGAAATCGTTCGGCGAGACGCCGATCAAGCCCGAGGACGTTCCGAACGAAATGCGCGCCGCACGCAACGCGCTCGTCGACAACGATCTGCCGACGGCGCTCCGAGCGTTGTACGCGGTGCTCGACGCGGAACCGGACTATCCGCCCGCGCTGCACCAGATGGGAGTGCTGTACTTCAGACTGCAGCGCTACTCGGACGCGGTCGAGGTGTTCGAGCGTTTCATCCGGCAGGTTCCGCAGCGGATCGGTGAGACGCGCACGCTGGGGCATTGCTACTACACGCTGGGCGATTACGCGAAAGCCAAGGCGCAGTACGAACGAGTGCTCGCCGTGGCGCCCGATGAGATCGAGGCGGTGCGCGGACTCGCGCTGAGTCACATGCGGCTAGGCGACAGCGCGAAGGCGCTCGAGCTGCTTGCGCGCGTACTCGAAGCGGAGCCGAACCACGGCGATGCGTGGGCATGGCAAGCTCAGATCCTTTTCGATCTCGGCCGAACCGACGAGGCGTTGACGTCCGCGGAGAAAGCTCGCGACATCGACCCGTACGAGGCCCGATGCTGGTTCCTGCTCGGCCGTGCGCTGCTCGAGCTGGGCAAGGAGGCCGAGGGCCGCGCAGCTCACGCGCGCTTCAACGAACTGCAAGCGATCACGCAGGAACTCCGCTCGCTCGAAGCGCGGCTCGAGTTCCGCCCGCACCAGCTTCCGCTCCTGCTCCAGATCGTCGAGCAGCATCGCAAGAGTGGGGACGTGGCACGCACACGGACTGCGCTCGCTCGCGCGTTGGCCGAGCGGCCCACGGACGTTCAACTGCGGATTCTCGCGCTCGACGTGCTGGAAGACATGCACGACGCCGAGGGCGCGCGCGTGGCCGCGAAGTCGCTCGAGTCGGTGGGTGTCGACGAAGCCTCGGCGTGGAAACGGCTCGAGGCGTACTACGCGCGACTCAAGGATCTCCCGAACCAGCTGCGCGCCGGCGAGCGCTTCCGGCGCCTCAGCGCACAATAGACCGAGCCTGCCGCAACCAGCGCGGCAGGCTCGTCACCATCAGGAATCCATCAGTCAGCAGCGAGTTGGAAGACGCCGTGTCTTGCGTCCGTCGGCCTACGCCGACTCTTTGCCTCGCTGCTTGCGCGGTCGGCCGCCCTTGGGCTTTTGGCGGGTCAGGCTGTCGTTGAAGGCAACCCAGTCGTTCTCGGAGAACAGGCGCACGCGGTTACCGCACGCAGTGCAGTAGGAGTGCTCCATTCCCATGAGGTAGGAGACGTACTTCCTGCACTTGCTGCAGTACTTGAGGTCGGTGTAGTAG
>JANLUN010000483.1:0-2229 GCA_031363505.1 Planctomycetota bacterium
CGTCAGCCGCCGTGTCGACCGCCGCTTGGATCTGGACGAAGTCACCCGATCCGTTGGGGATGACCGTCCACACGTCGGCCGCTGCCGATGGCGCGAGCCAGGCAGACGCTGCGAGCACGCACACCGCGAACTTGGACTGCAATCCATCCACCGGGATCCTAGTCATGGGACGCATCCTTGCGAATGAGGCGCGCGCACCACGCGCCGCACTCGCCAGGCTACCACCAGCGGCCAGTCCTCACACGGAACCTCCGCGGACGCGCGCGAACTTGTGCTTTCCGACCTGCAAAAGCACCGGCAGATCGCGCTCCGCAACCGCGTGAGCGAGATCGCGCACGACGTTGCCCTGCACGCGCACGCCGCCTTGCTCGATCATGCGCCGCGCTTCCGACGTCGTGTTCACGAGCTTCACGTCGCGCAGGAGATTCGGGAGCGGCAGTGCTTTTCCGTGCGCGTGCTCGGGCCACGCGAACTCGGCGATCACTTCAGGCAGCTCGCGGTCGCGGTACTCGCGATCGAACCGCTCGTGAGCCACGCGCGCCGCGTCGGCGCCGTGGAAGAACGTCGCGATCTCCTCCGCGAGGCGAACTTTGGCCGCGCGCCGATCGCCCGCGAGCAGCGCGTCGATCTCAACCGCCCCGACGCGCGTGAGCATCGTGAACCAGTCCCCCATCGCGCTGTCGTCGATCTTCATGATCTTCACGAACATGTCGTGCGGGCCATCGGTGAGCCCCACCGTGTTGCCGTAGCTCTTGCTCATCTTGCGGCCATCGAGGCCGTTGATGAGCGGCGTCGTGAAGCACACTTGCCCGGGCTGTCCTTCTTCACGCTGGAGATCGCGGCCGCGGAGCAGGTTGAACAGTTGATCGGTCCCGCCGAGCTCCATGTCGCAGCGGATCATCACCGAATCCCAGCCCTGCATCAGCGGATACAAGAGCTCGTGGATGCCGATCGGCTCGTTCTCGGTGATGCGCTTTTGGAACGTGTCGCGCTCGATCATGCGCGCGACGGTCATGCGTCCAGCGAGTTTCAGCACGTCCTGGAAACCCATCTTGTCGAACCACTCGGAGTTGCGCCGGATCTCCGTCTTCGCGATGTCGAGCACACGTCCGGCTTGATCGACGTACGTGAGGAGGTTCGCTTCGACCTCGGCGCGCGTGAGCTGCGGCCGCAGCTTGTTGCGTCCGCTGGGATCGCCGACCATGGCGGTCGCGTCGCCGACGATCAAGACGATCGTGTGACCGAGCTCCTGCAGCGCACGCAACTTCAGAAGCGGGATCGCGTGGCCGACGTGCAAATCGGCCGACGACGGGTCCATCCCGAACTTGATGCGCAGCGGCTTCTTCGTGGCGCGGCTCTTCTCGAGGAGCGTCTCGAGCTCTTTCGCCTCGATCAGGTCGACCACGCCGCGCTTGAAGATCGCGAGCTCCTCGCGGATGTCGATCGTCATCGGATCAGTCCTTCGAATGCGCGCCGTGCTCGAGCGCGAGATGGGTCTGCGCTTCGTCGGCGCCCTGTGGATTCGGAAGATCGAGGCGCTCGCGCACAGGACCCGGCGTCCGCGCCGCGCTGCGCGCTCGCAAGTACGCACGCCACGCCTCTGCGCCGCCGCCGGGCTGCGACGTGAGCGCGAGCCAGCGCAGCGACGGGACGAGGCGTTTGACGTCGAGCTCGGGGAGCGTGTCGACGAGCGGCCACAGCGCATCGAGAGCGCGCGCGCGGTCGGAAGGCGGAACGCGGACAGCGATCTCGAGCGCTCGCGACGCCGTGAACTTACCCGGCTGTGCGAGCTCCAGCAGAGCGCTAGGCGAGGCGGGACCGGCGGCTTCGAGCGCCGGCGCGCGCGTGGTCGCCTCGCCGGCGGCGACGCGCAGCTTCTGCGCCGGCAGCTCCTTGTTCTCGCGTAGGAACGTCCCCGAGCGCAGGTCGAGCTCGACGCGCACGCGCACGGCGAGAGCGGCCTGCGGGAGCGGCAGCGCGAACGTCGTGAGCTCGGTCTCGAGTGTGACCCCGCGTGAGAACTCGAGCGCCGGGATCTCGCCGCACGCCGTCATCTCGACGCTCGACTGTTCGTTGCCGCGTGCGTCGACCGCGGTGCGCGTGATGACGAGCGACGCCGGCCCCGAACGGAGCATCAAGTCCGAGCGCGACGTGCTCGACGCGCGCAGCACGACGCGCATGGATCCGGCATGTGTTGCAGCAGCCGACTCGTCGTTTGCAATTGGGCGG
>JANLUN010000569.1:0-5519 GCA_031363505.1 Planctomycetota bacterium
CGCCGTCGGGTCGGTGCTGCTGAGCACTTCGTTGCATCCGCTGCCGATCACGCGGCCGTCGCGCACGACGAGGGCTCCGAACGGACCGCCGCGCCCGGCGCGCACTCCTTCGAGCGCGACTTCGATCGCCTGTCGCATCAGCGCGGGGTCGGGTTCGAACACCATGCGCGCGTACTCAGCGCCGTGGCCCGAGCGCAGGCGAAGCGAAGATCTGCGCCCACACGAGTGCGAACCAGCGCTGCGCGTGCATCTCGAGTCCGGCGGCGCTGAAGTGCACGTGGTCGACGCTGTGTCGCAGCGGCCCGAGCATGTCGTCGGTGTCCGGCCCTTGGAGCGCGAGCCCGCGTTTCCAGAGCTCCGCCTGCGCGTCGCGGATCGCGTTCCGGCGCTCGATCGAAAGGCCCGGCAAGAAGCTCGCGCGTGCGACGACCCACGGCGCGCGGCAGCCCGTGTCGTTTCGCAACGTGCTCGACAGCTTCTCGAAGCACTGGATGTACAGGTCGGCGGTCGTGTCCGCCGCGGCGTCCGACTCGCCTTGGTGCCACAAGATCGCGCGTAGCGGGCCAAGGCTCGCGACGCGCTGGCGCAGCGCCGCGTAGAGCTCCATTGGCTTGCCGTCGAGCTCGACGCGCACGCCCGGTTGCCACTGACGGATCGAAGTTCCGCCGTATCCAACAGACGCGAGGCCGATGGGAAGGCCGGTCGACGTTCGCAAGAGCCTGCCGAACAGCGGCCACGGACTGCCGTCGCTGCTTCCGTCTTGCACGCCGGGCATCGGATCCGCGGCGAGGGTCCAATGTTCGCCGTCGAACGCGCTGACGAGATCGTCCCGCGACGGCGTGCGCGTCTCGCCCCAGTTCGCCGAGTTCGATTGTCCGGCGATGACGAACACTTCGCCGACGCCGAAGCTTTCGATCCGGGTCGGCTCGAAGGGCGCCGTCAAATCAGCGGACTGCGCGCCCGCTTCGAGCGCGTACCAACCGCCCGCCGGCACGGAGAGGACGGCTTCGAAGCCGCGGCCCGGCTGCGGGTCGTCTTGGGTTTGAATCGACACGATCGCGACCTTCTTGCCGTCGGCGCGCAGCACCCGCAGGCCGACGCTCAGCACGTCGTCCGGCGCGCGACCCGTCACGCGGACCTGCGCGAAGCCTTCCGCGTCGCGCTGGAAGACCTGACGTTCCGCGGGACTCGTGATCTCGACCGTGGACGGCGGCGCTCCGCGAAACGAAACACAGAGCGCCGGAGCGCACGCGAGCAGCGCGCACTCGAGCGACCAACGCAGCTTCAGAGCGGGTGACATGAACATGCGGCGCGGACTCGCGCGCTCCTCCGCCGGACATTGTGCGCTCGGCGCATGGCGCGCACGAGATCGCGGCACGAGTATCCGCGGGAAGTCCGGGCTAACATGGAAGGTCCCATGCCGGCTCGCTCACCGAAGGCCGCGGCGCGTCCGAGTGTCGCGCGGTCCAAAACCTCGCGCTCGGCGACAGCGCGACCGGGTCCGAGCCTCCCGCGTGTCCCGCGGGACGAGTTCGACGACTACTCGAGCACTGCGGTCGAGCGGCGGCGCGCACTGTGGACCGAAGTCGCCGGTGCGCCACCGGTGCACTTGGCCGGCCAGCCGGTCGCGCTCGAACAGGCGCGCGGCAAGATCGAGAACCTCGTCGGGTTCGCGCAGGTGCCGCTCGGCATCGCGGGTCCGCTGCGCGTCGACACGAGCGCCGGCGTGCGCGACGTGTACGTGCCGATGGCGACGACCGAGGGCGCGCTCGTCGCATCGTACTCGCGCGGCATGCGGCTCCTCGCGACCGGGCGCGCGCGTGCGCGCGTCGTCCACCACGGATTGACCCAGAATCCGATCCTCGTCTATGCCGACGCGGAACGCGCGATCCACGCAGCGAAAGTCGCTGACGAGAGCTTCGACCACTTTCGCGACATCGTCGCGAACACGACCGAGCACGGCCGGCTCATCGCCGTGCGCCCGCGTCCGATCGGGCGCCGCCTGATCGTGAGCTTCTCGTTCCATACGGGCGACGCGATCGGGATCAACATGGCGGCGCGCGCAAGTGATCTATGCTCGGCCGATCTCGCATCGCGCACGGGCGCCACCGCGCGCTACGTCCACGGGCAGGACGTCGAGAAGCGCGCCAACTCGCACGCGCTGGCGCACGGGCGCGGGCGCAGCGTCGTCTGTGATGTCGAGGTCACGCGTGAGAACTTGCTCGAACAGATGCGCGTGACGCCCGAGGATCTCGTCGCGGTCGCGCGCACGTATGCGCTCGGGTACGCGGACCTCGGCACGCACAATTGGCTCGTCCAAGCCGCGAACGGGCTCGCGGCGGTGATGATCGCGTGCGGTCAAGACGTGGCGTACGTCACCGAGAGCGCGACGGGTTTCCTCGACTTCGATCTGACCGCGAACGGCGACTTGTACGCGAGCGTGTACCTGCCGGCGCTCCTCGTCGGCACGGTGGGCGGAGGCAGCGGGCAAGGAACGGCGGCGGAGTGCTTGGCGCTTCTCGGTTGCGCCGGCACCGGGAAAGCCGCGCAGTTCGCCGAGATCATCGCGGCCACCGTGCTCGCGGGCGATCTGTCGTTGATGGCCGCGTTTTGCGCGCACGAGTTCGTCGCAGCGCACGAACGATTGGGTCGCAATCGGCCCGCGGCGAAAGCGGCGCCGGCTGCGCGAAAGAGGAAGCGTTGAGCGCACGCGGCTCGTCAGCGTCCGGTCCGATCGCGGCACCGCTGCTCGGCGAACAGCCGCGGCTGCGTCGACCGATCGAGCTGTGGGCCGGCCTCGCGTACTTCGCGGCGGCCTGCCATGCGCTCCTCTTCCTTTATCTGTTCCTCCGGCCGGGCGGCGTCGGTCCGGTGGTCGCGTACAACGTCGGCCGGCCGATGATCGAGCTCGTTGCGCTGGTCACCGTGGCGTTCGGGCTCGTGTGGTGTGCGCTCCATCGGCCGTTCTACCAGCGTCGACGCCTCGTTCCTTTTGCGTGCGTGGCGCTCGTGATCGGCTCCGCGGCACTGCCGCTTCCGTATCCGTCGTCGCATGCCGACGAACCGAGCCAAGTCCGGTTCCGGTTGCCGTTCGAAGGGGAGTGGACCGTGTTCTGGGGCGGGGAGTCGAGCGCGGAGAGTCGGCTCTCGGCGTACTTCGCGGATCGACGATGGGGGCTCGACTTCATCGTGACCGAGAACGGGGCGAGCCACAGCGGGAGCGGGCTCACGCCGAAGGACTACTTCGTGTACGAGCGCGACGTGCTCGCGCCGGCGGACGGAACCGTCGTGCGCGTGAATGCGGACCTCGCGGACAGTCGCCCGGGGATCTACGACAGCCGGCTGCCCGAGTTCGGCAACTACGTCGTGATCGAAGTCGCGCCCGGCGAATTCGTGTTCCTGTGCCACCTGCTCGCCGGATCGATCCCGGTCTCGGCCGGCGACAAGATCCGCGCGGGCGAACTCGTTGGACGGGTCGGAAACTCGGGGTATTCGACCGTGACGCCGCAGCCGCACCTCTCGATCCATCTCCAGGATTCCCCGGAGCCCGAGCGCGGCGAGGCGATTCCTTGGCGCTTCTGCGACTACATGTCCGGCGGGGTGCAGGTCGAATGCGGACTGCCGCGGGGCGGCGTCGATCGCGACGGAAATTTCTTGGGAGAGCGCGTTCAACCGGTCCCGGTTTCAGACCGATAACCGCGGGTCGGCGAGGGGGTCGTGGGCGCGCGCGCTTGACGCGCGTCGAGATCGCGCTAACCTATTTTGCCGAAAATTATTGCCGCACACCGACCGGCGCGAAAACCGGTCTGGCCCAATCGGACTCTCCGATTACGACGGAGGCCGTTCCCCCGCTGCGCCCGTCGGGCCATCGGCGACGCGAGAACCCAATGACTAGTGCACTCAGAACCGAATCCCCGCGCAAAGCCCCCGCCAAGAAGGGCCTCGAGACCCACCGCAACATCGGCATCATGGCCCACATCGATGCCGGGAAGACGACGGTCACCGAGCGCATCCTGTTCCTGACCGGCCGAATCCACCGCACTGGCGAAGTTCACGACGGCGAAGCCACGATGGACTTCCTCGAGGAAGAACAGAAGCGGGGCATCACGATCCAGTCCGCGGCGACGAGTTGCGAGTGGAACAACCACTCGATCAACATCATCGACACGCCCGGTCACGTCGACTTCACCGCGGAAGTCGAGCGCTCGCTGCGCGTTCTCGACGGTGCGATCGCAGTGTTCGACGCCGTCAGCGGCGTCGAAGCCCAATCGGAGACGGGGTGGCGCCAGGCCAATCGCTACGGCGTGCCGCGCGTGTGCTTCATCAACAAGATGGACCGCGTCGGCGCCGACTTCTACATGTCGGTGAAGTCGATCAAGGAGCGCCTCGATGCGCGTCCCGTGCCGGTGCAGATCCCCGTCGGCGCGGAAAAGGAATTCCGCGGCGTGATCGACCTCGTGCGCATGAAGGTCTACGAGTTCCCCGACGACGAAGAGGGGATGGCGTACAACGAACTGGAGATTCCCGCCGAGTTGCTCGAGGACGCGAAGCTCCACCGGCACGAGATGCTCGAGACGGCGGCGGAATTCGACGAGCAGCTCCTGGATCTCTTCGTCGAGGATCAGGAGTGCCCCGAGGAGCTCGTCCTCCGGGCGCTGCGCAAGGGCACGATCGCGATGGAGATCACGCCCGTCGTGTGCGGCTCCGCGCTGAAGCACAAGGGCGTGCGCTTCATGCTCGATGCGATGATCGATTTCCTGCCGTGCCCGAGCGATTTGCCGGCCGTGGAAGGCAGCACGCCGCGCAGCGACGACAAGATCCAGCGCAAGCGCAACGACACCGACCCGTTGTCGCTGATGGCGTTCAAGACGATCGCCGAGACGACCGGAGACATGACGTTCGTGCGCGTGTACTCGGGCGTGCTCAGGAAGGGCACGGGGACGCTTAATCCGCGCACGGGCAAGATGGAGCGCATCGGCCGATTGGTTCGCGTCCTCGCCAACAAGCGCGAAGCCGTCGACGAGATCCGCGCGGGCGACATCGGCGCCGTGATCGGGCTGAAGAACACGGTCACCGGCGACACGCTGTGCGACCCGGACCAGCCGATCCTGCTCACCAAGATCCAGTTCCCCGATGCGGTGATCTCGATGTCGATCGAGCCCAAGAAGTCGGCCGATCGCGACAAGCTCGGCGAGATCATGGGCAAGATGATGCGCGAGGACCCGACGTTCAAAGCGCAATCGAACGAGGCCACCGGCGAGCTCATCATCTCCGGCATGGGCGAGCTGCACCTCGAGGTGATCGTTCACCGCATCCTGAGCGAGCACAAGACCGAGGTGACGACCGGCAAGCCGAAGGTCGCCTACAAGCAGCGCCTGCGCCGCGCGATCGAGACCGAAGCGCGCTACATCCGCCAGTCCGGCGGTCGCGGTCAATACGCCGTGGCGTGGGTGACGTTCGAGCCGGTCGCGACGCCCGATGGCGACCTCGAGTTCGTCGACGGGATCAAGGGCGGCACG
>JANLUN010000603.1:0-1645 GCA_031363505.1 Planctomycetota bacterium
CAAAGCCCGGCGAGACTGCCCGAGCGAGTCCGTTCAAATCGCTTCGTCATCGTCCGCGCGGACCCTACGCTTTGGCCGACGCCCATGAAAGAACCCGCTCGAGGCCCCGCGAATCGCACGACCAGCGTGGTCATCGTGGCCGCGGGTCAGTCGTCGCGGATGGCGTCGGCCGACGCGACGAGCGACACGCCGCGCAAGCCGTTCGTCGTCCTGGAAGGGCTGACGCTCCTCGAGCACGCCTGCAATGCCTTCGACCCGCTCGCGGACGTGCACGAGATCGTCATCGTCGGGCACGAGGGCGATCTCGAGCGCATCCGTCGCATGGCTCGCAGCTGTCCCTCGATGCGCAAAGTCTCGCACGTCGTCGCCGGCGGCGAGCTGCGCGTGGACTCGGTGCGAGCGGGCACGCAAGCCGCCGATGCGTCGCTCCAACTCGTCGCCATTCACGACGCGGCACGACCGCTGGTCGAGACCGAACTCATCGCGCGCGCGATCGAGGTCGCAGCGACGCGCGGCGCCGCACTCGTCGCCGTGCCTGTCACCGACACGATCAAGACGTCGCCCGATGGCGAGCACGTCGAGAACACGTTGCACCGCAGCGTGCTGTGGAGCGCGCAGACGCCGCAGATCTTCGCGCAAGCACGCTTCCGCGAGATGCTCGAGAAGGCTCGCGCGGAGAACTTTCGACCGACGGACGACTCGTCCCTCTACGAGAAGTACGTGGGGCCGGTGCCGATCGTCCAAGGCGACGTGCGCAACCTGAAAGTCACGACACCTGACGACCTCGTGATCGCGGCTGCGATCTTGCGATCACGCGCGTCGAGCGGAGCGCGTCGCACGTGAGCGCGCGTGTCGGCCTGGGCTTCGACGTACACCGCTTGGTCGCGGGCAGACCGTGCGTGCTCGGCGGAGTGTTGATCCCTCACACGAGCGGGCCGCTCGGACACTCCGACGGCGACGCGGTGCTGCACGCGATCGCCGACGCGCTGCTCGGTGCAGCGGGACTCGACGACCTGGGGACGATCTTTCCCGACACGGATCCGGCGTGGAGGGATGCCGACAGCGCGAAGATCCTCTCCGCGGTCGTCATGAAGGTTCTCGAGCGCGGATTCCGTGTCGTCAACGTCGACGTCGTGATCGCGACGGAAGGTCCGCGCATCGCACCTCACAGGCCCGCGATGCGAGCGCGCATCGCGGAGATGTGCGGCGTCGCCGCGACGGACGTGAACGTGAAGGGCAAGTCACTCGAGGGGCTCGGAGCGCTCGCGGGCGGGACGGGCATCGCGGTTCAAGCGGTGTGCCTGCTCGAGAGCTGAGCGGCGAGACCGTATGTTCGCCTGCGCCGCGTGATCTCGAGCACGGCGCGATCGCGATCGGTTCTTCCGATCGTGATCATCAATACTCCCGATTCGCGAGCGCACGATCGCGCGCCTAGACTGAGACATATCATGAAGACACAAACGGCATCTCCGGCCACCAGCGCCACGTCGAAGTTCCCGCTCCAGCGCACCAAGAACGACCTTCCCGAATCGGCGCGGGCGAAGCTCGTCGAACTTCTGAACGCGCAACTCGCGTCTGCGATCGACCTCTACCTGCAGACGAAGCAGGCTCACTGGAACGTGAAGGGACCGAGCTTCATCGCGCT
>JANLUN010000605.1:0-4812 GCA_031363505.1 Planctomycetota bacterium
CCCGAGCACGCGGACGAGCTCGTACAGGCGCTCGAAGCGTTCCTCGCACTGGAGGAATCCGAGCAGGGAGCAGCAGATGAGAGCGCCGTGCCCGCGCAGATCGGCCCCTACCGGATCGTGCGCGAGATTGGGCGCGGCGGCATGGGCGTCGTGCTGGAGGCGGTCGAAGAGCCGCTGGGACGGCGCGTCGCGCTCAAGATCCTGCCGCCCGAACACTTGTCAAGCTCGGTCGCGCGCGAGCGCTTCCGCCGCGAGGCGAAGCTCGCTTCGCAGCTCGATCACTCGGGCATCGCGACCGTCTACGGCGCGGGCATCGATGCAGAAGATCCTTGGATCGCGATGCGTTTCGTCGAAGGAGAATCGCTAGCGCACAAGATCGCGCAGGCTCGCGGACTCGGACACGACTGCGTCCGGCTGCAGTCGTCCGCTGCATCCGGGAGGGAGAACGTACTGCGCGTGGCGCGCTGCTTGGCCGAGGTCGCGCGCGCGCTCCAGTACGCGCACGAGCGGGGCATCCTGCACCGTGACGTGAAGCCGTCCAACGTGCTCATCACGTCCGAGGGAGCGCCTGTGCTGCTCGATTTCGGACTTGCGATCGGGGAGGAGTCGGATGCGCCGACGTTGACGCGCACGGGCCAGACCGCGGGCACGCCGGCGTACTTGCCGCCGGAGCTCCTCAGCGGCGAGCGCGCGCGACCCGACGCGCAAGGCGACTTGTACGCGCTGGGCGTCACGCTGTACGAGTGCCTCACGCTGCGCCGGCCGTTCGAGGGGCCGACGCAAGTCGCGCTGTACCGCGCCATCGTGTCCGGGACCGCGCTCGACGTGCGCGCGCACAGCCGCGACATCCCGCGCGATCTCGCCGTCGTCGTGGCCACGGCGATGGAGCGCGATCCCGCGCGGCGTTACCGCAGCGCGGCCGCACTCGCGTCCGATCTGGAAGCATGCGCGGCGGGACGTCCGATCCTCGCTCGTCCGCTTCCTCTCCACGGACGCGTCCTGCGCTGGGCGCGACGCGAACCGCGGCAGGCGCTCCTGGTCGGCCTGCTCGCGACCGCCGTCGTCGCCACGGCTTTGTTCGGCGGGTCGTGGTGGTCGTCCCGCGAGCGCGTGCTGGCCGCGGACCGCATGGACGGAGATCGTCGCTTCGAGCAAGACCTGCAGGATGGATACGCCGAGCTGGCGACGCGTCGATCCGAGAACGCCGACGAGTACTTCGCGCACGCGCTGACGCTGCGGCCGGACAGCGTTGAAGCGCTCGTCGGTCGCGCGCTCGTGGCGATCGACGATCATCAGGGCGACGATGCGGCCCGACTTCTGGCGCGCGCGCCGGACTCTCCCGCCCTGGAGGCGATGCGCAGCGTCGCGAGCGGCGGCCGGCCCGCGCTCGACCTCGGCGCCGAGTGGCTCGCGAGCTCGACGTCGATCGAGCTGTTCATCGACGGTCTGCGGATCACCGAGCAGGCGCAGCGCGGGCCACGGGATGAGCGCAAGCCGCTGTACCAACTCGCGGCCGCGCGCTTCGCGGAGGCCGTGAACCGCTCTCCGGGCGCGCGCGCGTTCTACCAAGTGAAGCGCGCGTTCGCGGCGCGCGACGCGGACGACGAAGCCGGTGTGCGTTCGGCAGCGGCAGCGCTCGCGACGCTGTGGCCGGACTCGGCACGGGCCGTGTTCACGGCCGGCAATGCGTTGAACGAGTACGACAGAAAGGCTGCCAAGGGACTCCTGCAGCGCTCGATCGCACTCGATCCGACGTGGGGGCCTCCGCACCAGGTGCTCGGCAACGCGCACTACTACGACAAGGAGTACGACGAGGCGATTCGCGAGCTCTGCGCGGCGATCCGCATGGATCCTCGTGACGCGGATGCGTTCAACACGCTGGCGCTCGCCCACCAGACGCTCGGCTGCATGGACGAAGCGCGGGCTGCGTTCGAGTCGGCGCTCGCATTGCGTCCGGAGATGTTCGAGGCCTGGTCCAACCTCGGCGTGTTGGAGTTCAACGTTCCGGACGATGCAGCGGCGGAGCGCGCTTTCGGGCGAGCACTGGACCTGGCACCGAACGAGCCCATTCCGCGCGCCTACTTGGCTTGGGTCCTTCACCGCCGCGGCGAGCTCGACCGATCGCTGGCCGAGTACGAGAACCTGATCGGTTCGTACCCGTCCGACGTCGAGCTGTGGAAGGGTTTGGCCACGACGCTCGTCAAGCTCGGCAACTGGCGCGACGGCCTGCTCGCGGCAGAGACGGTGCTCGAGCTGAGTCCGGGCGACGCGCTGGGGAAGCGCATGCAGGAGCTCGCGCTCGAGGGCTTGGCCAAGGCCGGCCTCTCCCGCTGACGCCGAACTTTTCTCGGGAATCCCGGTGGCGCCGGACCAGGCGCGCGCAGATCGGTGACTGGGATCGACCGCGGCCCACGGCGGGTCGTCGGGGCGGTCTCAACCTCCGGCATGGAGCCGATCGCCATGAAGTTCCCGTTCCGTTTTCCCGCTGGCGCGATTCTGGCGCCGGCGTGCATTGCTCTCTTCGCTTCCCAATCCCTCGCACAAGTGCGTGCTCCGGTTTCAGCGCCGGCAGGAATCATGGAAGCGAGTCCGTGGTCCAGCGTGCTCTACGACGAGCCCGGTGACGGCCACTTGTGGGCCGTCGGCGCCTCGTGGAAGGCCAGCTTCGGAGCGGACGGCGTCGTGTACTTCCCGCGCACCGGCGCGAGCGAGGCGCGCAACCTGCCTCACGCGCTCTCGCCGGATCTCGTGACGATCGGCGGAGAGGCGTTCCCCTTCGAGCGCACGGTGCAGGCCGTCAAGACCGGCGATCGCGTCGAGCTCCACCGCGCACTGTTCACCGAGAGGTACGACCTCGCACCCGACTTGATCGAGCAGTCGTTCGTGTTCGACTCAATGCCGCGAGCGGGCGATCTCGTCCTGCGCATTCCTGTCGCGAGCGATCTCTCCGCCGTCGAAACGGACGCGGGATTGGAGTTCCGCTCCGACCGCGGTCGCCTCCAATACAGCCGCGCTGTCGCCGTCGACGCGCGCGGTCGCCGCACGGACGCGGCGACGCACATCGAGGACGGCGCGATCACGATCCGGGTCGCCGCCGACGTATTGGCCGACGCCGAGTTCCCGCTCGTCATCGATCCGGTCCTCGGTCCGCTGTGGCCGGACCTCACACAGGACGACACGTTCTCGGTCGACGCGGCGTACGACGTGTTCAACCAAGTCTGGGTCGTCGTCTACGAACGCGTGTTCTCGGCCAGCGATCACGACGTCATCGCGAAGGTGTACGGCTCGACCGGCACGTTCATCGCGCAGAACTCCGTCGACGCCACCGGTGATTCCTGGGTCGCGCCGCGCATCGCCAACCTTGGGGCTGTGCACAAGTTCCTCGTCGTCGGGGGCGCGACCGCGGCCAGTGGCGGAGCGAAGACGGTACGCGGCCGCATCGTGCAGCCGAACGGAACGCTCCTGACGATGGACCTGCAGATCTCGATCAGCGGGAGCCTCTCCGGGGAGTGCGTCCAGCCCGACGTCGGCGGCGATTCGACGGGGACGCCCGGCTCGTGGTGCGTCGTGTTCCAGCGCGACGTCTCGGGCAGCAGTCACACGGTCGTCTACTGCCTCATCTCCGCGAGCGGCAGCCTCGCCGGCGGCCCGTCCACCGTGCCGCAGATCGCGGGCACGTCCGACGGGACACCGTCGATCTCCAAGTCGAGCGACAGCTCGGCGTGGCTCCTCACTTGGGAGCACGCGTTCTCGCTCAACGGCTCGATCCTGGCAGCGCGCGTCTCGCCGGCCGGCACTCTGATCGACACCCCGTTCACCATCGGCGGCGGCACGTTCATCTTTGATCCGTGCGCTTCGAGCCCGCTCTTCGGCACGAACCGCTACGCAGTGGTCTACCAGTCGGGTCATCCCATCGGCCCCGGGGGCAGCACGATCATGGTCGTGCTGATCGAGGGTGGGACCGTCCTTCACGCGGCCAACCTGATGACACTCGAGAACTCGTTCACCGCAGCCGAGAATCAGATCAACGCGAGCGTTGACAGCGACGGTGAGCACTTCCTGGTCTCGTATTCGGAGTTCACGTCGGCGTTCTCGCACTACCGGATGCACGTGACCGATCTCGCCGTCGTGGGGACGAGGCTTCAGACAGCGCAGAGTCACCTCGAGCTGCAGCCTGGTCTCGGGCAGTCGCAAGAGCGATCCAACGTCGCCGCGGCGCGTGCGAGCGGTGCGCTCGCGAATCGCTACCTCGTGGTCTACGACTACAAGCAGAACGACGTCGACCACAACGCAGCGGGCCGGTTCGTCGACGGTCTCGTCGGCGCTCCGCCGGTGGGGACCGCGTACTGCTTTGGCGATGGTTCGCTGCCGACGCTCTGCCCGTGCATTCAGCCGAACCAGATGCCGTTCCCGAGCGGCGCAGCGGGGCACGGCTGCGCGAACTCGTTCGATCTCGGTGGCGCGATTTTGAGCGCGACCGGCACGCTCTCACCGGACACCGTCCAATTCACGTGCGTGGTCGGCGGGAACTATGCGAGCTTCGCGCTGATGCTCAAAGGTGACGCGTCGAATCCAGTCGGGGCGGGCAACGCGGACGGGATCCTGTGCATCTCCGGCGCGCTGCGTCGCTTCGGAGGACACAACGCGGCGACCGGCGGAGCTCCGTTGGGAACATGGACGTTGCCCAATACGATCCAGACGATCTCGATCTCGGCGGCGACCGGGCAGCTGCCGAGTCAGACGGCGTTCTATCAGCTCTTCTACCGCAACGCGCAACCGAACTTCTGCACGTCGGCGACCGCGAACTGGTCG
>JANLUN010000730.1:0-6930 GCA_031363505.1 Planctomycetota bacterium
CGGCGAGCTCGTCGTCGACAACGACGGGCTGCACGTGACGACCGAGAAGACGGGCAGCGCGGCGCTGGCGCGCGGCGCGCACGCGATCACGGTCGAGTACTTCAATCGCACCGGCGGTGCGGAGCTCGGTCTCGCTTGGGGTCGGCTCGGGCAATCGATGCAGCGCGTGCCGGCGAACGCTCTCTCGCACTGAGCATCACTTCGCGGGTGTCTTCGACTCGCGCACGCGCGCAAGCTTGTTGATGCGCCCGAGGTAGTTCCAATCCATGACGTAGAGATCGCCGGCCGCGTCCCAGTGCGCGCTGTGCGGCGCGATGAAGACGCCGTCCTTCCACTGCTCACGCGCGACGCCGTTATTCGCGCGCTGTGACTCGTCGGGGTTGTCTCCAAGATGGACGACGAGCTCGTTCTTGCGATCGAGGATCGTCACGCGCCCCGCGAGATCGGGCACCGCAAGGTAGCCGTCGTGCTCTTGCATGCTGCACGGACGGCGGAACATGCCGGTGATGATCGAGACGAGCTTGCCCTCGAGGTCGAACACTTGGATGCGATGGTTCTCGCGATCGGCGACGAGCAGCGTGTACGGCTGCGCGCGCTTGTCGATGAGCAAGCCGTGCGGGCAGTTCATCTGCGACGGTTCGCTGCCCGGCCCGCCGAACGATCGCTTGTACTTGCCGGCGTGATCGTATTGGTGCACCCACGAGAGCCCGTATCCGTCGGCGACGAAGATGTCGCCATCGGGGACGACGGCGATGCTCGTCGGGTGGAACTGGTCGGGCTTGTTGTACAAGCCCGACACTTCCGGCGCAGCGCGCTCGAGCACGACCTCACCTTCGAGCGTCATCTTGCGCCAGATGCCGCGTGCATGATGGGCGAGGTACAAGAACTCGCCCTCCTTCTCCTGCACGATGCACATGCCGTGCACGCCGCCCGCGAGATCGGCGCCGAACGCGCGCACGAACTCGCCTTCGCGCGTGAAGACCTGGACCGCTTTCTCGGTGTCCGTGTTGAAGTAGATGCGTCCGCGCGAGTCGGACACGATCGAGCCGTGCGTGTTGCCGAGGTCGGCTCCGCTCGGGACGTGAAGCCATCCACCGAGCCATCGATAACGCTGCGCGCCTTCGCCGAGGAGAACCTCCTGGGCCTCGGTCGCGGGAGACGAGACGGACGCGAGCCAGAAGACCGAGTGGATTGCGAGAAGCTGGATCATGGGCTTACCTTAGACACGGATCGTTGAACCAGGTCCAGCGTGAGGACCGTGGAGGCGACGAAAGCAGACCCGAGATGAAACTGTATTGCGTCGTTCCGCTGCTCCTCCCGACTGCCGTCGTCGCGCAGTGCTTGGAGTTCTCGTCACCGGCGGTCGCGAACGGCGCAGTCCATGCATTCGCCACGTACGACGACGGCTCGGGACCCGCGCTCTTCGTAACGGGTGACTTCACGAACATCGGCGGGGTGCCTGCGAGCGGCATCGCGAAGTGGGACGGCGATCACTGGTCGGCGCTCGGACTCGGATTGACCGGTGGGTGGGGGAATCGCGGACGAGCGCTGTGCGTGTACGACGACGGCAGCGGCCCCGTGCTCGTCGTGGGCGGCGCGTTCGACAACGCGGGCGGCATTCCGTCCGGCGGCATCGCCGCCTGGAACGGCACGACGTGGTCGTCGTATGGAAGCGGCTTCAGCAATTCCGATCCGTTGTTCGGCAATTCACGGCGCGTCGAAGCGCTCGCGGTCTACGGCGGCCAGCTTTACGCCGGCGGCTACTTCAACTTCCCCGCGCACATCTTCGCTCGCTGGGACGGCAACGCGTGGACGGCCTTGCCGGGCTGGCTCTGGAACTGCGAGGAATTCGAGGAAGCGGTGTTCGCGTTCCAAGTGTTCGACGACGGCAGCGGACCCGCGTTGTATGCAGGCGGCAGCTTCATCTTCGGCGGCAGTTCCAACGCGAGCGCGGTGGTGCGCTGGAACGGGACGCAGCTCTCCGGCGTGGGAAACCTGTTCGGCATCAATTGCCCCGGCGCGGTGCTCGCGCTCGAAGCGGATGCGGACTCGGTCGCAAACGGCGGGCGACTGTACGCGGGCGGTTGGTTGCTCGACGCTTCGAGCGTCGCCGCGTGGGATGGAGCGAGCTGGCAGTCTCTCGGCAGCACCTTCGGCACGACGATGGCGCTCGAGATGTTCGACGACGGCACCGGCGACGGTGCGTCGCTCTACGCGGACGTCAAGCTCCAGACCGGCGACCCGCAGCGTCTCGCACGCTGGGACGGATCGGCGTGGCAGAACATCGGTGGTGCAGCTCCTGATCAAGCGCCGATCCAGTGTCTGCAAGCGTTCGACGATTCGGGTGACGGGGCCGACTTGTGGATCGGCGGCTACGTGACATTGATCGGCGGCGTCCCCGTGCAGCGCATCGCGAAGTACACCGGATGCGGAGCGCTTGGCGAGATCTACTGCTTCGGCGACGGCAGCTTGCCCACGCCGTGTCCGTGCACGGCGCCGGACACCGTGCCGAGTCCCGGCGGCGCGCCAGGCGCAGGCTGCGCGAACTCGTTCAACCTCGGCGGAGCCACGTTGAGCGCCGTCGGCGCGACGACTCCTGACACGGCGCGATTCGTCGCGCGCGTCGGCGGCAACTACGCGGGATTCGGTTTCCTGCTCAAGGGCACGGCGGCGGATCTCGCCGGTGTCGCGAGTCACGACGGCATCCGTTGCGTCAGCGGAGCACTCTTGCGTGTCGGTGCGCACAACGCCGGAACGTACGGCGCGCCGCTCGGCACGTGGACGTACCCGAACAACGTGCAGACGCTCCCCGTGCACGTCGCGACCGCGCAGCAGTACGGCCAGGACGCGCACTACCAGCTCTTCTACCGCAATGCGGTGCCGGGCTTCTGCACGGCTGCGACGGCGAACTTCTCGAACGCCGTGCGCATCGGCTGGCACTGAGCGACGAGCCCGAAAGGCTCGCACTGCGCCCTCAATCGCGGTCCGCGCAATCGTTTCCGCTCGTTCGCGCCCGGCAGCCCGAGAAGTTTCTGCAGGGCCCATTGGGCTCCGGGGCCGCTCGCGCCGATGAAAGCATCGACCCGCTCCGTGCTCGCCCCGCACCCGGATCGGAACGCGACACCATGCCCAGCAACAACGCAGCGGACGCCCTTCTGGATTCGATTCGAATCCCAACCTTGCCGGCGTCCATCCAGCGCATCAGCGCGCTGCTCGCCAATCAGAACGTCAGCATGGCCGAGCTCGCGACCGCGCTCGCGAACGATCCTCCGCTGACCGCAAAGGCGCTGAAGATCGCGAACAGCGTGTACTACGGGCTGCGCGAGAAAACGACGTCGGCGCAGATGGCGATCTCGGTGCTCGGTCTCGAGACCTTGGCGTCGATCGTCGTGCAGGCGAGCGTCGTCAACCTCTACGCGGCGACGAAGGACAGCGAAGGCTTCCGCATTCAAGACTTCTGGAAGCACTCGATCCTGACCGCGCAAGTGTGCGAGGTGCTCGCGAAGAAGGGGCGGCGGCGCGACGCCGATCTCACGCCGCAAGGTTTCTACACGTGCGGCCTCTTACACGACCTCGGCCGGATCATGCTGTACGACACGCTCGGCGAGGAGTACGTCGCGCTGATCCAGAAGTCGAAGTCCGCCGACGGCGAGATCGATCTGCAGGAGACGCACGTGCTCGGGCTCAACCACGCCGACGTCGGCGCGGTCGCCGCATTCATGTGGCGGCTGCCCGAGCCGATCCCGACCGTGATCAAGTACCACCACCGCGCGGGGCTTCGCGCGACCGACAGCCACGTGGTCAACGTCGTCGCTTGCGCTGACGAGATCGCGAACGCGGTCGCTACCGATCGGAATCGCGACGCGAAGGCGGTGCTCGCGCTCGTCAAGACGCGGCCGACGGGCGTCGACCAGGCGGCGTTCCTCGAGGCGATCGAGAGCGCGCGCGCAAGCTACGGCACGATCGAGGTCTGAGTTCGGCTCGGCGGCGAACTCGCGCGTTCTCGACGCACCGGCACGCGCTAGGCTCACGCGACGCAGTACCATGTCCTATGGGGAGGCCCATGAAACGCGACCGGTCCGACAGTCCTGAGTCCAGGGACCACGGGCCGCACACTCTGAAGGTGTGCCGCGGGGCCGTCGTCGGCACGTACGGCGACGACGTCTTCGTCGAGCTCGGCCCGCGCATGCAAGGCGTCATCTCGCGGCGGCAATTGCCCGCGGAGCCGCGCATCGGCGACGAGTTCGACTTCACGTTGCGCGGCCAAGAGCAGGGCCTCTGGGTCCTAGCGCTGCGCGAGAGCAAGGTGCTCGACACGTGGGAGAGCATGGAAGCGGGCAGCCTCGTGCAAGCGCACGTCGTGCGCATCGCGCCGGGCGGCCTCGAGCTCAAGATCGGTCCGCTGCACGCGTTCATGCCCAAGTCGCAGTCGGGTCTCCCGCGCGATGAAGAACCGCACGGTCTCGTCGGCAAGAACTTGGCGGTCGAAGTGCTCGAGGTCGATCGCGAACGTCAGCGCGTCGTCGTCTCGCGCAAGGTCGTCGTGCAACGCGAGCGCGAGAGCGAGCGGCAGCGTCTCGTCGGCGCGTTGAAACCCGGCCAAGTCGTTCAAGGTCGCGTTACGCGCCTCGAGCCGTACGGCGCGTTCGTCAGCTTCGGTCGCGGTCTCGAGGGGCTCGTCCACGTCTCGAACCTGTCGCACGAGCGCGTCGAGCATCCGAGCGAGCTGCTCCACGAAGGACAATCCGTCGAGCTCAAAGTGCTGCACGTCAAAGGCGGCGGCAAACGCATCGCGCTCGGCCTGAAGCAAATGTCGGAGAGTCCCTGGGAACACCTCGAGCGCATTCACTACGTCGATCAGGTGGTTGAAGGCCGCGTCGCACGTGTCATGGACTTCGGTGCGTTCGTCGCGATCCAAGCGGGCGTCGAAGGACTCTTGCCGCGGTCGCAGATGGGACTCGCTCCCGATCAGAGCGTGCGTTCGATCGTCGCGGCGGGTCAGAAGGTCTCGGTGCGCATCCAAGCGCTCGATTGTGGGAGCGAGCGACTCTCCTTTTCGCTCCTTCACAAGAGCGGCGCGCGCATCGCTCCCGAGGAAGCGGCGGATGCGGCGAGTTTTGCGGAGATCGTGCGGGCCGATCCCGGGCGCGGTCTCTTGACGAACTTCAAAGGCATCTTGCAGCGCGCGCTGCGCCGTCCGGACGCCGGCTCGGCGTGACTCGGGCGCGGCTTCGGCGCGAGAGCGCTCGGCCGCGGTGTCGATGGGATCGCGCTCCGGCGCGGCTTCGACGCGACGCGCCATCCCGATTGCGAATCGCCTCGAAACGTGCTGCCCGCACCCTAGAACGCGATTCGATCAAGGCCCGCAGGCGATGGTTCGATGAGAGGGACGCCGATCGGGCGGGGAGTGGGACGGCCATGGCAGGCACGGCCGTCGCAGTTTCGAGATCCTGCCCCGCTGTAGCGACTTCGCGTCGCCAGCTCCGCGCGAATCCTGCCGATCTCCGTGGGGATCCATCGAAACCACGCAGGGAATCGAGTGATGAGAAAGCCCAGCATCGCCAGTGCGCTCTTCGCGCTCGTTTTCGCTACCGCAGGCTGCAGTAGCGAGGACGGCAACGTATTCATCACGCTCGACTACGACTCGTCGAACGTGCGCTATCGCGTGGGCGAGGCGACCCTGCCGATCGCGCCGATCTTGAACGGCTCGTTCTTCACGAATTACGTCGTGAATCCGGCGCTTCCTACGGGCCTGACGCTCGACCTCGGCACCGGTGAGATCTCCGGCACGCCGACGGCGGAGACGGCCGAGACGGTCTTCTCGATCTCCGCGGACTTCGAAGGTGAGACGCTGTTCTCGTCGATCACGATCGCGGTCGGCCCGCAGCTGCCGGCGACTGTTCTCACGCTCGCGGAAGGCTTCGCGGCGGAAGTGATCGCGACCGGGCTCGCGATTCCAGCGCACATCGCCATCGCGCCCGATGGACGAATCTTCTTCGCCGAACTCGAGACCGGCAACATCCGGATCATCGATGCGACTGGCGCGCTTCTTCCTGCACCGTTCGCGACGCTGCCCGTCGTCACGGGGGGCGAGCGCGGTCTCTTTGGACTCGCGCTCTCGCCGAGCTTCGGAACCAACGGCTTCGTGTACGTGGCCGTCGCGTCACCCGCCGGCGGCGGCGATCCTGAGCGGACGCGAATCGTGCGCTTCACCGATGTCGCGGACCTCGGCACGAACGAGACGGAGCTCGTGGACGATCTGCCGCTCGCTGCGACGACGAACGGTGGCGAGATCGTGTTCGACCTCTCGGGCAATCTGTTCGTCAGCATCGGCGACAACGAGGATCCGGACAACGCGCAGGGCGGGACGTCGCTCGCGGGCAAGGTGCTCCGCTTCACGGCGGCGGGCGGCATTCCGGCGACGAATCCTTCGCCGACGAGCGAGGAATGGACGCGCGGACTGCGCGACACGCTCGGGCTTGCCGTTCAACCATTCTCGGGTGCGCTCTTCGGTGTGGACGCGGGCGATGCGGGCGACGACGAGCTCAACTTCCTCGAGCCGAACAAGAACTTCGAGTGGGGGGATACGACCGGCACGCTCGATCCGGCGGTCGTCGGTCTGAACATCAGCACGTGGTCGAGCGCGATCGGCCCGCGCGGGATCATGTTCCACAACGGGGACGGCGGGCTCAGCGACCTTCGGAACGATCTGTTCGTGGCGGCTTTCGTCACGGAGTCGATCCGCCAGTTGAAGCTTGGCGGAGCCAACTTCACGGTGCTCGACGACGACATCGAGTTTGCGACGTTCGCGCCCAGCGGCGACGACAACAAGCCGCGCGACATCGAGCAGGATGTCGACGGAACGATCGTCGTGTCGACGTCGACGACGATCTACCGCATCTTCTGGTTCTGACCGCGCGCGAGCGACAG
>JANLUN010000781.1:0-1359 GCA_031363505.1 Planctomycetota bacterium
CGAAGCGCGCGCCACGGACGTGAACGATGGGACGTACTCCGTGTCCGTGCGGCGTTCGATCGAGTACCGGCTGCACTTGCCGGTGACGCGGGGAGACACGGCCAGGCTCCCGCTCCTCATTTGGTTCGCGGACGACGGCGATACCTCGACGGACACCTTGGCGCTCCTGCGCAAGACGCTCGGCGACGAGTCCGCGATCGTCGTGATCGAAGCGCCGTACCGCGAGACGCAAGACGATCTCGTCGAAGGCGGGCGCTGGTTCTGGCCCGATTCGTTCTCGTCCGACATCGGATCGCTCGCGAGCGCGGCCGAGGAAGTGTGGGCGTACGCGCTCCGTCATCATCCGATCGATCCCGCGCGCGTGTGCTTCGGTGGAGAAGGCACCGGCGCCACCGTCGCGTCGGCCGTGTCGCTCCTGTCGGACCGCGCGAGCGCGCGAACCGTCGCGTTCTCGCCGCGCAAGTTCGCGAAGTTGAAGGACATCCCGCTCCCGCTTCCGGAGCTGCGCGGAGACGCACCGGCGCCGGCGAAATCGTTGCGCGTCGTCGTGGATGCCGCGGACGAGGGCTGGTGGAGCGGCGAGCTCGCCGAGTACGCAGCGGTCGGCCTCGAAGGCACCGTCGACGTTGCGACGGACGATCCGTGGCATGTCTACGGGGAGCGCGAAGCCGCGTTGCGCGCGGCACTCGGGCTCGAGCCGTCGCGCCTCCCCGCCGACGCACCGCGCCGACACATCGTCGTCGAGGGCACGCGTGCGCACGCCTGGGCGCGGCTCGTCGCCGCGGATCAGCGCACGAAGGACGGAGCGCTCGTCGCCGTGCTCGACGCAGCGCCCACGGATGTCGATTCGACGATCGTCGAGATGGACATCGTGCCGGAGAAGCTTGCGAGCGGTGTGGGCGTGCCGCGCTGTCCGGGGCCGTTCGGCGGCACGACCGTGATCGTGCTCCACGAGTCGGCATCGCCCGAGGAGATCGCGGCGTGGGTCGCGCTCGAGGACGCCGATCCGCTCGCGAAGAAGAGCCCCTTCATGCGCCTGCGCATCGCGGCAGGGAGTGGAGAACGCTCGCTACCGAACGTGCTGACGAAGCTGGCGGGTAAAGGTCGTAAGAACGTGTTGATCGTCCCGGCGACGTTCTGCGCGGATGGCGAGACGATGCGATCGCTCCGACGAAGCGCGCGCGACTTCGAGGACCAGATGACGCTGAACTGGCGACCGGGGCTCGGTGGCGCGAGTGAGTAAGCGGCCTGGCAAGAATCGCATCCGCAGGCGCGAGGTGTAATGCGGTGTCGGGTGTAATACGGCGTCAGACACTTTTTTTCACCTTCGCCGAACGCGGCTCGTGCAACGCCACGATT
>JANLUN010000760.1:0-4316 GCA_031363505.1 Planctomycetota bacterium
CCCGCAGCGCGCGTCCCATCTCCACGATGCGGACCACGACGCGCATGCTCTCTTCGAGCGGCGGCAGCACGAGTGGACGATCGGCCGCCGGAAACAGCGCGGCGTGCACAGTCCCCTGTCCAGGCGCCAGGCGCTCCCACAGCATCTCGCTCAGGAACGGCGCCACCGGTGCCATGAGAAGCGTCGTGGTCGTCAGCGCGGAATACAGCGTTGAGAACGCGGCCAGCTTGTCCGCGCCTGTATCGCTCTTCCAAAACCGCCGTCGATTGCGACGGATGTACCAGTTAGACAGATCGTCGATGACGAACGACTCGATGGCGCGACACGCGGCGGCGAGGTCGTACTCGAGCATCCGTGCGCGCACGTCGTCGATCAGCGACTGCGTGCGTGAGAGGATCCAGCGGTCGATCTCGGTGCGATCCGCGGGCTTCGGGACGCGCGGATCGGACGGATCGAAGTCGTCGATTCGAGCGTACTCGGCGAAGAACTTGTAGCTGTTGATCAGCGTGCCGAGGAACTTGCGCCGCACTTCCGCCAATCCGCTCGGATCGAAACGCTTCGGCAACCACGGCTGCCCGCTCGACAGCAGGTACCAGCGCACCGCATCGGCGCCGTGCTCGTCCAGCACCTTCCACGGGTCGATGACGTTGCCAAGACGCTTCGACATCTTGACGCCGTCCTTGTCGAGGACGAGTCCGTTGACAGCGCACGTCTTGAACGTGGGACCGCTCGGCAATCGAGCGTCGGGGAGCGACGAGACGAACGCTCCGATCGCGTGCAGCGTGTAGAACCAGCCGCGCGTCTGATCGAGGCCTTCCGCGATGAAGTCCGCAGGGAACTGCTCGCTGACCTTGTCGCGGCCGTCGCCGAACGGCCAGTGGTACTGCGCATACGGCATCGCGCCCGAATCGAACCAGCAGTCGAGCACGGCCTTCGTGCGCTTCATAGAGCGCTTGCCGCCACACTTCTCGCAGTCGAAGACGATCTCGTCGATCAGCGGCTTGTGATTGTCGAACCCGTCAGGAAGCGCACCTGCGCGTTTGCGGAGCTCTTCGACGCTCCCGATTGCGGTGACGTGGTCGCACGGCTGCCGTCCCGACGCGCCATCTACGGGCTTGTCGCAGACCCAGAACGGCAACGGCGTCCCCCAATAACGATCGCGGCTGATGTTCCAGTCGACGTTGTTCTCGAGCCATTCGCCGAAGCGCTTCTCGCCGACGTCGGGCGGAATCCATCGGATCGCGCGATTCTGCTCGATCATCCGCTCCTTGTACGCGGTCGTTCGGATGTACCAGGCCGGTGACGCGAAGTAGAAGAGCGGCGTGTCGCAGCGCCAGCAGTGCGGATACGAGTGGCTCGCGTGATCGCTCTTGAGGAGCAGTCCACGCTCCTTCAAGTCGATCGTGAGCGCCTTGTCCGCTTCCTTGAACAGCGTGCCCGTCTTGACGCTCGCGACATCGCAAACGAACCGTCCCTCGCCGCCGACCGCTTGCAGGACCGGCAGTCGATGTGCGCGCGCGGTTTCCCAGTCGTCCACGCCGTACGCGGCCGCTTGGTGCACGACACCGGTGCCGTCTTCCATGCTGACGTAGTTCGCGGCGACGATCGAATGCAGGTGCGTGCGTTCCGGTTTCCACGCTCCCGGCTCGATCTCGGGAACGCGTGCCCCCACAGCATCGAACAGCGGCTCGTACTTCGCGCCGACGAGCTCACGTCCGACCAGCGTGGCGAGAATCTCGCCTCCCCCATCGGCTTTGAGCTTGTCGAGCTCCTTCGCGCTCCACGGCGCGTACATGCGCGCCGCAGCGATCCACAGGATCTCGGTGCCGCCGTTCGCGCGCGGCATCCGAATCGCGCTGTACTCCTGATCCGGGTGGACCGCGAGAGCGATGTTGCTCGGGAGCGTCCATGGCGTCGTCGTCCACGCCAGCACGCTCTCCTGCTCACCGGATCGCACGAGCTTCGGGTCGACCTTCGCGACGAGGCTCGTGCGCAATCGAAAGCGCACGTGCACGCTCGGGTCCATCACGTCGCGGTACACGCCGGGTTGCCCGAGCTCGTGCGACGAAAGCCCGGTTCCGCAGCGACCGCAGTACGGCAGCACGCGCTTGCCGCGGTACACGAGTCCTGCGCCGTGGAAACGCGAGAGCAAGTACCACACAGACTCGACGTAGTCCGCTTCGTACGTCACGTACGGATGCGCGTAGTCGAGCCAGTACCCAGTGCGCTCGGAGAGCTCCTCCCATTCCTTCTTGTACGTCCACACGGACTCGCGGCACTTCGCGTTGAACGCCGCGACGCCGTACTCTTCGATCTGCGGCTTGCCGCTGATGCCGAGCTTCTTCTCGACCTCGAGCTCGACCGGCAGTCCGTGCGTGTCCCAACCCGCTTTGCGCACGACGCGCCGGCCTTGCATCGTCTGGAAGCGGCACACGGCGTCCTTGATCGTGCGCGCCATGACGTGGTGAATGCCCGGACGGCCGTTCGCGGTCGGCGGGCCTTCCCAGAACACGAACGTCGGCGCGCCCGCGCGCGCTTTCTCGACCTCGGCGAACGTGCCGCGTGCGCGCCACGACTCGAGCGTCGCCTTCTCGGCTGCGGACGGCGACTCCGCGATCCCGTCATGAAGCGGTGCGAATCGGCGCGTGCTCTTGGAATCGGTCATGCGCTCATTCTGGCGTACGAGCGCGCACCGCTACCAGCGGCGTTCGCGGATGTCCGCCACGATTCGATCGGCGAGCGCGAGCGCGCGGCGACCGTCTTCGCCCGTCACTTCCGGCGGCGTTCCGTCGCGCACGCTGGTCAGGAACGAGTCGAGCTCCGCCTGAAGCGGCCGGTCGGCGCCGCTGAGGTCGAGCTCGGCGACCTTCAGAACCCGCGATTGGATCCAATCCTTCTGCATCGCGAGCATCATGGGATCGAGCGTGCGCAGCGCTTCGCGCCCCTTCTCCCACTCCGGTCCTTTTTGGACGGCGAGGCCGTAGTTCTTCGTGAAGTCCAGGCTGATGTAGCCCTCGCTCGAGAACATGCGGAATCGACGCATCGCCGACATCGACGCGCGGCTCGCCGTCACGTTCGCGCGCGCGCCGTTCTCGAACACGAGGCGCACCGACGCGAGGTCTTCGTGATCCGTCAAGATCGCGCCGCCGGCCGCGTCGAGGCTCGCAACCTCCGACCCGACGAGATCGAGGATCAAGTCCAGGTCATGGATCATGAGGTCGTGCACGACGCCGATGTCGAGGCTGCGAAAGCTGAACGGTGCGAGGCGGTGGCACTCGATGAAGCGCGGAGCGATGCCCATCGAGCGCACCTTGCGCAGTCCCGGCTGGAACCGTTCGACGTGCCCGACGGCGACCTGCGCGTTGCCACGCGCGGCGGCGGCGAGGATCGCGTCTGCTTCGGCGAGGTTCGCGGCGAGCGGCTTCTCGATCAGCACTGGGATCCCGCGCTCGAGCAGAGGGATCGCGACCGTTGCATGGTGGACGGTCGGCACGGCGATGCTGACGGCATCGAGCTCGTCCGGTAGCTCGCTCGGATGTTCGAACGCCTGGCATCCAAACTCCGCCGCGATCGCGCGCGCCCGGTCCACTTGCGGATCGACGACGCACACGAGCTCGGCGCGTGGATTCTCGGAGTAGATCTTCGCGTGCAGCTTGCCGAGGTGTCCGACGCCCAGCACCGCGACGCGCAGACGTTCGCGAGCGGGCCCTGCACCCGTGCGCGGCGTGGTCATCGTCCGGCCTTCGCCGTGCCGATGCGCTCGGATCCGAGGCGCAGGAACTCCTCGCGCAGGCTCTCGCGGTAGCGGCCCTTCGCGCCGAGCTCGGTTTGCTCGAGCGACTTGACGAGGTTCGAGACGAGCAGCGAGCCTTCCATCTCGGTCTTGAGCTCGTCGAGCGTGCGGCTGCGCGGATTCCCCGAGCGGTAGATCCGGCGGAACGCCTGCCGCAGCGACTCGATCGATTCCTCCGGATAGCCGCCGCGCTGCAACCCGATCACGTTCACGCCGCGCACGCGGCTCGGATGTCCCTCGAGGATCATGTACGGCGGCACGTCCTGCACCATGCGCGTCATCCCGCCGACGTACGCGAACGCTCCGATCGTCACGAAATGGTGCGCCGCGGCACCGCCGGAGATATTCGCCTGCTCGCACACGAGGACGTGTCCGGCGAGGAGCACGTTGTTCCCCATGATGATGCGATTCTTCAGCTCGCAGTCGTGCGCGACGTGACAACACGCCATCAAGAGGCAGTCGTTGCCGATGCGGGTCGTCCCGCCGCCCTTCACCGTGCCGCGATTGATCGTGACGAACTCGC
>JANLUN010000772.1:0-9925 GCA_031363505.1 Planctomycetota bacterium
CGGCGAGCGCGGCCTCGTGGTCGCGACGCAACTGGAACCAATTCAAGCCGCCCAGCACGAGGGTCGGCAGCACGAGCAAGACGCCGTACAGAGCGAGAGCGGTGTTCCTGGTGGTCAGCTGAACCAACGATAGCCCTTGCCGCGCACTGTCTGGATCAGTGTCGGCTCGGCCGCGTTGGGTTCGACCTTGCGACGGAGCCCCACGATGTGGATGTCCACGGTGCGCGTCTCGACGTTCGCGCTGCGGTAATGCCAAACGTCGAGGAGCAAGTCGTCACGGGTGACCACGCGATGTCGGTTCTTGATGAGGTATTGAAGGATGTCGCCTTCGCGCGGGGTCAGAGCGATCACTTGTCCGTCGCGGTGCACTTCCAGCCGAGCCAGGTCGACCAGGATACCGCCCGGCAGCTCGAGGCGCGGCGGGGGAGTCGTGTCCATCTCCTTGCGGCGGAACTGCGCCTCGACGCGCGCGACGAGCTCGCGCGGTGAGAACGGCTTCTTGATGTAGTCGTCGGCGCCGAGCTCGAAGCCGTGGATCAGGTCGTTCTCGCTGGCGAGCGCGGTCAGGATCACGACGCGCACGTCGCGCTGCTCCTTGCGCAGGTGGCCGAGGATCTCGAGGCCGCTCATCCCGGGCAGCATCAGATCGAGCACGACCAGGTCCGGCTGGTTCTTGCGGATCGTGTCCAAGGCGCGCACGCCGTCGCCGACCACCTCGACTTGGAAGCCGGCGTGCTCCAAGGCGTCGCGGACACCCAGGGCCAAGTTCTCTTCGTCCTCGACGACCAGGACGCGGTGGGTTTGGGACTGGGGACGCGCGAGGGGTTGGGGAGAGGTCATGGGGGGCCGGCTCTTCTTTGAGGTCTCGTGACGGGGGGCGCGGAGGTCTCGTCCTACGCGACGCAGGACGAACTATCCGCATACGGCATGCGTGGATCGAAGAAACAGGCATGGCCCGGTAAAAGTCCCGCCGCGTCAGTCTCGCGGAGTGCGCGTGAGTGACGCCCTGCGTCGCCATGCACGGGTCCGCGCCCCTCTGCCGCGCCGGCCTGCGTTCCACTCTGAAGTGACTCCGTTCGGGAGCGCGCGCTCGACGCCGAAGCTGACTCGCTCGTCCCGAATCGTCATGCCGTGAGTCGCATCGCACCGACCCGCCCGGTTCCGCGGGCCGTGTCTCGGCCTCGCCGCGCATCGAAGCCGCTGTAACCGCCGGTCGCGTGTGCCGTCATTGAGTGGGCTTGCGCATCCCCGAACTCAGCGAGCGCGAGACACGAGCGTGGGGTACGTCTTCGAATGGGATTCGCGCAAGGCAGAAACGAATGCACGCAAGCATCGGGTCGGCTTCGAGGAGGCGATGACTGCCTTTGGCGATCCTCAGGCGATGCTCATCGCGGATCCAGATCACTCGCTCGACGAAAAGAGGTACCTTCTTCTTGGGCTCTCGACCAAGCACCGACTGCTCGTGGTCGCTTTCGTCGAGCGGTCGCCACGAATTCGACTGATCTCCGCGCGACGCGCAACCTGGTACGAGCGAAAACGATATGAAGAAGAAGGCTAGTCGACGGCGCTCGAAGGCCAATCACGACACGATGCGGCCGGAGTACGAATTCGCCGGCGCCGTTCGTGGCGCGACAGCCGCGCGCTACAGGCACAGCACGAACCTGGTCGTCATCGATCCCGATGTGCTCGACGTCTTCCCCGACTCGGTGGCCGTGAACGAGGCGCTCCGAGCACTGGCGGTCGTGATTCGCCACGGGCGTCGACCGAGAACGAAACGCCGAAGCGTCTAACCGGCCTCGACCACGTCCTTCCGAGACGCGGTGCCCGGCGGGCAGCACTGAATTCGCGGGTTCCTGCGAGAATCCGGGAGATGCACGCGCCCGCCGACGGGAGTACTCGCGTCATGGGACGAGAAGTCACCGCCGCCGACCGCCTCTTCCGCCAGTTCGCGGCGAACGGTGATCCGCGAGCTTTGGGCGAGGTGTACGACCTCCTCGCGCCGGAACTCTTGCGGATCGCGCTGCACACGGCGCGCGATGCGGCCGAGGCTGAAGACGTGCTCCAAGCGACGTTCGTCGCTGTGATCGAACGCGCCGATCGATTCGATCGCACGCAGCCGGTGATGCCGTGGCTCGTCGGCATCCTCGCGAACGAAGCACGCAAAGCGCGTGCGCGCGCCGCGAGGACGCCGGAGCCGGATCGACTCGAGCACGAGCGGCCGCGCGATCCGGAGCTCGAGGCCGAACGCGCGGAGTTGCTCGCGCAGCTCGACTCGGCGCTCGAACGCGTGCCCGTGGCGTTCCGACCGGTGCTCACGTTGCGACTGCGGCACGGACTCTCCGTGCCGGAGATCGCCGCTGCGCTCGAGAGACCGAGCGGCACGGTGCGCTCGCAACTCGCGCGCGGAACGGAGCAACTGCGGCGGTCGTTGCCGGCCGGGCTCGCCGGCGCGCTTCTCTTCGCGGCAGCACCGACGCGCGGTCTCGCGGCGGTTCGCGACGCAATCGTCGAGCACGCAGCTCTTCTCCATGGCTCGTCCACAGCCACCGTCATTATTGGAGGAGTTCTCGCCGTGAAAAAGTGGATCGCTGCAGCCGTCGTGCTCGCGGGTGCGTTGTGGTTCTTGAACTCGACGCGCGTGGAGCGCGCCGAGCAGAGCGTCGAATCGACCGCGCAGCTTCCATCCCCATTGACGAGCGACGACGCGGCGCCCGCAGAACCGGCGCTCGCGGTCGACGAACGATCGGGACCAGCGCGCGAAGCTCAGCCGAGCGTGGCCGCACACGTGGCCGAAAAGTCGAGCGTCACGCACGGCGGTTCGCTCGTGGTTCACGCGAGCTGGCCCGACGGTGCGCCGGCCGCGGGGGAGCTCGTCCTGCTCACGCCCGTGCGCGGCCGTTCCGACGATGCGCTCGTGCGCGCGACCGACGAGAACGGCAGCGCGCGCTTCGACGAGCTCGATCCTGGCATCTGCTTCGTTCGACTCCAGCGCGGACGCGAAGGCACCGTCACGGTGATCGCGGGAAAGACGAACGAGCTGGTGCTCGCGATCCTCGACGGCGTGACCGTCGAAGGCCGTGTGGTCGACGCTCGCGGCGACGCGGTTGCGCACGCTTCGGTGTGGCTCTCCGAACGCTACCGGTCCGACATCGGACACATCGTCGCGTCGAGCGACGAACACGGCGCGTTCACGCTGCGCTGCGTAGGCCCCGACTATTGGCTCGGTGCGCGGAAGCGCGGCTTCGCACCGAGCTCGTTGCGCGGCGTGCGCGGGACGGCCGGCGATCGAGTCGCGTTCGAGATCCGCTTGGAGCACGCGGCGAGCGCGCTGCGCGGCGAAGTGCGCGACACGCGAGGCAACGCGCTCTCCGGCGCGCTCGTTCTATTAGGCGACGCACCCGCGCCCAGCGCGCGCAACTCCGACGGCTCGTTCACGCCGAGAGCGTTTCCACAGCAGACGCGCGCCGACGCGAACGGCAGGTTCGAGTTCGAGTGCGCGCCGCTCGGCGTGCAACCGATCCAAGCGCGCGCGCCGCTGCATGCGCCGCTCGCGGCGACGTTCGACGTGATCGTGGGGGACCGGAACGAGTGCGTGCTGTCGCTTCAGCCGGAGGCGCGCGTCGTCGGCCGTGTGCGCAGCATGGATGGCCAGGCGCTCGCGGGCGCGTGGATCCACACGGCGACGACCGAACGGTTCGCCGACGTGTCGACGTGGTCGTCGTTCGACGGCAGCTTCGAGCTCGCCGGCTTGGGCACGGGAACCGTGACGCTCGTGGCGCAACGTGACGAGCACGGTCGCAACGAACGCGAGTTCACGTTGCTCCCCGGGACGACGACCGAGTGGGAGGTCGCGCTGACCGCCGTTCCCAAGATCACGGGCCAGGTCGTCGATGCGCGCGGCAACCCGCTGGCCGAGATGATCGTGGTCGCGCTGCATCCGGACGACCGCAGTCAACGCACACGCTCGGACGTGACGAATGCGAGCGGACAGTTCGAGATCGATGGCCTTGACACGCGCAGCTATCTCCTGTGGGTTCAACGTCCGCTCGGCTGGCGCGAGTTCCCGCTCCTCGAGATCGAGGACGTGTGGCCCGACGCCGGACCCGTCGAATTGCGCGTGCCTGAAGGCGCGCAGGGCGGATCGATCACCGCGGAGATCGTGACGAGCGATGGCACTCCGCTCGTCGGTGCGGAGCTGCAGGTGGGGCACGCCGAGCGACGACTGTGGCGCAGCTTCGCGAGCGAGGGCGAGCGCGGCGCGATCCGCGTCGAGTGCGTGCCGGCAGGCACGATCGGGCTCGACGTCAGGCATCCCGATCATCCGTGGAAGCGCCTCGGCGAACGCCGCATCGAGGAGGGCGAAACGCTGGAGCTCGGACGGATCGTCCTCGAGCCGTCTGGTCGGCTGCGCGTGCGGATCACCGGTGCAGACGAACTGCACGCGTCGCTCACCGTGGCGCTCATCGACGCGAACAATCACGAGAGCAGCGTCGCGCGGATCGTCGGCAGCGAGCTCACGAGCGGGCCGCTCGCGCCGGGGACGCACAAACTGCTGATCACGGGCGACGGCGTGCGTCAGGTGCGCCGAGAGTTCACGATCGAGGAGACGCGCGAGACCGAGTTCGCGCTCACGCTCGAGCGCTGCGGCGTGCGCACGGTCACGTTCGCGTTGCCGCCAGACGTGCCGATGCCGAAATGGATCGCGTGCTCGCTGTTCGATGCGGAGAACAAACTGGTGTGGGGAGGCAACGCCGACTGCACGAGCACGCCGCCGGTGGCGAAGGTCTCAGCGCCGCCGGGTTCGTACGTGCTGATGGTGGGCGGTGAGCACGGCCTCACCGGGCGGATGGAGCTCGTGGTGACGGGCGCGTCAAACGACGAGTCAGGCGCTGTGCTGGATCTCGTGCGCAGACCGTGAAGGACGGCGCGCGACGAGCATCTCGCGTCGCGGCTAGCGACTGATCCAAGCCTTGTCGTGCAGCGCGTCGCTTGCCCAATTCGGCAGCGACTTGAGCTGCGCCTCCGACGGCACGAACTCCGCGATCACGTCGCGCGCCTCGTCTTCCTTGCCCGCTAGACACAACGCCGCCGCGAGCTCGAGCCTCACCTCTGGTGCTCCGCCGTCGACGTAGTCGCGCGTGATGCGCAGATCCTGCCGGTAGCTCGCCGCCGCGAGCTGCCACTTCGCGTTCGCCGCGTGCTCGCGCGCCCACGAGCGACGCGCGCGGCTCTCGAATGCGTCGCCGAGCACTTCGAGCTTCTTCGCGCGGAACTCGTGCGCTGCGGCGTACGCGCCTTCGGCATTCAGGCCCGCGAAGTCCGGCTGCACACGCGCGAGCAGCGCGTCGCTCGGTCGCTCGAGTCCGCGCAAGTAGAGGCGCGCGGCGTACTCGGCGAGCCAATCGTTGGAGATGGGATGCGACTCTTGCCGTCGCTCGAGCGCCGCCATCGCGCGCTCGATGTTTCCGTCCTCGAGCTCGAGGCTCATCAGATTCTGCAGCGCGCCCGGATGATTCGGATCGAGTGCGAGCGCGCGCTCGAAGTACGGCCGTGCTTCGGCGCGCCGGTCGGCAATCGCTGCGAGGTATCCGAGCTTGATCAACGGTTCCACGCGCTGCGGTCGCAGCGAGAGCACGGCGAGCCAGCGTGCGCGCACTTCGAGCTCGCCTCGTCCGTGCAGCTCGGCGGTTCGTGCCGCGAGCGTCGCGGCGAGCACCGAATCGGGCGTGGCGTCGAGCGCGGCTTGGATCAGCTCCGCTGAACGCGGCGACTTCGGGTCGTCGAGTTGTGCGAGCGACGCCAGCGCTCGGCCGTGCTTCACCATCGCGATCGCGTGCGGCGCGCTCGCGCCGAGTAGCACCGCGGCGATCACGGCGACCCAGCGACGCGTGAAGACCGTTCGCGCGGGCGACCTCCGCGCGAGCAAGCAACCGAACACCGCGCACGCCAAGCTCGACGATGCCGCGTTGAACGTGAACACCGTGTCGACCAGCGCGTTGACGAGGAGTCCGATCGCGGCCAGCGCGAGCGCGGCGTCGATGCGCTCACCGCGCCGCAGCGCAGCGAGCGATGCGATGGCGACGACGGCGAGGAACGTGATCCACGCGATGCCGATCGGCGCGCCCGCGTCGATCGCCGGTGCGATCCAATCGTTGTGGGCGTGCTCGACCTCCGTCTCGCCCGGTAAGACGCGGCCGAGCGTCGACAGCTCGATCTCGACCGGATCGCGGTAGGGGGGGAACGTCGCCGCGAACTGACCGGGGCCGACGCCGAGCCACTTGTGGTCGCCGAGGAGGCGCAGGCTCGACTGCACGACTCGTGATCTCACCGCGATGCCGCCCGTCTCGCTTCGAATCGACGCGGGTTCGTTCGGATCCGCCGCGACTCGTTCTTGCGAGCTCTCGCTCTCGCCTGCGAGCCGCGACTCGTTTGCGCTCTGCGCGTCGCGTGCGACTGGAACCAGCGCCGTCGCGATTGCGATGAGCGAGAGGAGCGCGAGTCCGATGCGAGCTCGGACGCGAAGTCCTTTGTGCAAGGCCGCGCCGATCGCAAAGGCGATCGCGAGCGACACCAATCCCGCCAAGACCGGCGTGAACGCCGCGTACAGGAATACTCCCGCGAGCGCGATCGAACCGACGAAGCGCCACAGCGAGCGCGCGCCGAGCAAGAGGCCCGCGCCGATCAGCGCGCCGGGAAGCACAGCCTCGGACAAGCTCCCCGTGTTGCCGAGCACGCCAGCGTGATCGTGCGCGCCATCGAATGCCGCGCTGGCGAGGAACACGAGCCCGATCACGACCACGCCGTGCGCCAGCACCGATCGTCCGCGTTGCGAGAGGCTTGCACCGGACAAGAGCAGCACGAGGCCCGAGCACCACAATGCGAGCGCGCGTCCGGCGTCGAAGCGATCGAGCGAGCGGTCGCTCGCGATCCACGTCGCGGCGGATAGCAGCGGCAAGAGGAAGAGCGCGAGCCCGCGTACTCCGCGCTGCATCGGTCGCAGCGCGAGCGAGATCGCTGCGGGCAGTGTCGCGAGCGCCACGATGCCCGCGCCGGAGTATTGAGGTGCGAGATCGTCGGCGAGGAACGATCCCGGGCCGGGCCACGCGAGTGCGGCCGCAGGCAAGAGCGTCAGGAGAGCTTGGAGCGCATCCCGCGGATGGGCGCCGTCGTCCGCGGCGACAGGCGAGCTCTCCGTCCGCTCGTTCATGCAGCCCTCATGACGCAGCCAAGATCGCGTCGACGAAAACTTGGGGGTCGAACGGCTCGAGCCGGTCGAGCTCCTCGCCCGTGCCGATGTATCTCACGGGCAATCCGAGCGCGTCCTGGATCCCGAACACCGCGCCGCCGCGCGCGGTGCCGTCGAGCTTCGCGAGGATCAAGCCGGTCACCTCGACCGCCGCGGTGAACTGGCGCGCTTGCTGGATCGCGTTCTGGCCGTTCGTCGCGTCGAGCACGAGCCACGTTTCATGCGGCGCGCCGGGCAATCGCCGGTCGATCACGCGCCGCACCTTGGCGAGCTCGTCCATCAAGTTCTTCTGCGTGTGCAATCGTCCGGCGGTGTCGACGAGCACGATGTCGATGCCGCGCGCGATCGCCGTGTCGACCGCTTCGTACGCGACGGCCGCCGGATCGCCGCCGTCTTTGTGACGCACGAAGTCGGCGCCGTTGCGCTGCGCCCAGATTTCGAGCTGGTCAGCCGCGGCCGCGCGGAACGTGTCGCCCGCGCCGAGCAACACGCGCGCGCCTTGCGTCTTGAACCGGTGTCCGAGCTTCGCGATCGACGTCGTCTTGCCCGAGCCGTTGACGCCGACGACGAGGATCACGGTCGGCTTGTGCGTGCGGACGAGCTCGCCGCCTTTGGAACCGAGGCGCTCGAGCAGCGTCTTGCGCAGTTGCGCGCGCACGTCCTCTTCGCCTTTGATCTCGCCGCGTTTGTGCGCGCGCGCAAGCTCGGCTGTCACGCTCGCGGCGACGGGGCCGAGGTCGGACGTGTAGAGCAGCTCCTCGAGCTCGTCGAAGAGCGATTGGTCGATCGGCCGGCCGCCGCGCAGCAAACCGGAGACGCGATCGGACAGCGCCTCGCGCGTGCGCGTCAGTCGTTCCTTCAGGCGCTCGAAGAGTCCCATGACGGAACGCGCGTGTGCGTCAGACTCCCGTGCCCGGATTCTGCGCGGCGGGGCGTTGCGGCTCGTTCACCGAACCATCGTCCGCGGGCTGGTGCACGCTACCGTTCGTTTCGGCGGCTTCGCCGCCGGGGGCCTTCGCGCGGTTCATGATCTTGTCGAGGATGCCGTTGATGAACGCGCCCGAGTTCGACGTCGAGTAGCGCTTGCCCAGCTCGATCGCCTCGTTGATCGCGACCTTGGGCGGGATGTCGTCGCAATGCAGGAGCTCGAACGTCGCCAGGCGCAGCACGTTTCGGTCGACGACCGCCATGCGCGAGATATTCCAGTTCTGCGCCACGTCCTGGATCATCTTGTCGATCTCGGTCCGGTGCTCGAACGTCCCTTCGACGAGACGCTGCGCGAACTTGCTCGCTTCGGCGTCCTTCTCCTCGCCGCGGATGAACTCGCGCGCCTCCGGCAGCAGCTCTTCGCCGCGCAGATCGAGCTGGTAGAGGAACTGCAGCGCGAGCTCTCGCGCGCGCGAACGCTTCTTCAAGTTTTCAGCTCCCGGATCGCGTCCAGCGCGAGCAATGTGTCGATGGCCGAGCGCGCGACTTCGCGGCCCTTGTCCTCGCGGCCGCCGAGCTCGACCGGCAGCGCGCGCGCGCGCGCTTGCTCGAGCGTCGCGCAGGTGAGCACGCCGAAGAGCAGCGGAATTCCCGTCATCAGGCTGGCGTGCATGAGCCCGTGCGCGGCGCCCTCCGCCACGTAGCGGTCGTGGTCCGTCTCTCCTTTAAGAACGAGGCCCAGGCAGAGGACCGCCTCGATCCTGCGTTGGTCGGCGAGTCGCTTGGCGAGCAGCGGCAGCTCGAACGAACCCGGCGCCCACACGATGTGCATGTCGGCATCGCGCACGCCGGAGGCACGCAGCTCCTTTTGCGCCGACGCGAGCATCGCGCCGGTCAATTCCTCGTGGAAGCGCGACACGACCAGGCCGATCACCGATCCTTCGCGGAGAGAGCGTGCGCGTACGGTGCTCTTGGGATCGAGTGCCATGGTCGTGGGATCAAGGAGCGGACGCCCCGGGCGGAAAACGGAATAGCGGGGCGGAGTCGGTTAGGGCGTTCGAAGGGCGGCGTAGTCTAACGACGCATCGTCGCCGGTAAAGGTTCGGCGACGGCCTTCAATTCACGGCGGGTGCGGTGGCGCTCGGCTCGGCCGATGCGTCTTGCGGGGCGCTGCGTCGGCGCAAACTCCATCGCATCCGCGCACCGACCGCGTTCGCCAGGTCGTCGAGCAGCGAGTACGCGAGCGGCACGACCCACAGCGTGAACACGGTGCTGACGATCAGCCCGCCGGCGACGCACGTCGCGAGCGCGCGGTAGTCGATGCCTTCGCCGGAGGGCTCCGTCACCGCCATCGGGTAGAGGCCCATCACGGCCGTCAGCGCCGTCATCAAGATCGGCCGCACGCGGTTCCGGCAACCTTCGAGGATCGCTGCGGTGCGCTCCATCCCTTCGGCGCGCAACGCGTGGATGCGGTCGATCAGCACGATGCCGTGGTTCACCTCGACGCCGACGAGGATGATGATCCCGATCCAGCCGACGGAGTCCATCGCCGTCCCCGTGAGGTACAGCGCCCAGTACGAACCGAGGATCGCGTAGGGGATCGTGAACAGCACCGAGATCGGCAGAAGGAACGATTCGAACAGGATCCCCATCAACAGGAAGACGAGCACGATGCCGAGGAGGAGCGCGCTCATCAGCTCCTGCATCTCCTCTTCCTGCCGGTAGCCGATCGTGTCGTCTTCGCCGACGGCG
>JANLUN010000793.1:0-1753 GCA_031363505.1 Planctomycetota bacterium
CCGGCATGGGTGTGATGCAACGACCGCTGCGCATCCTGGTGGCGAAGCCCGGACTCGACGGCCACGATCGCGGCGCGAAGATCATCGCCCGGGCACTGCGCGACGCCGGCTTCGAGATCATCTACACGGGCCTCCACCAGACGCCCGAGATGATCGCCGAGGTCGCCGTGCAGGAAGACGTCGACGTCGTCGGCTTGTCGATCCTCTCCGGCGCGCACATGGCGCTGTTTCCGCGCGTGCGTGAAGAGCTCACGCGACGCGGCTTGCCCGACGTGCTCCTGATCGGCGGCGGCATCATCCCCGGTGACGACATGGAGAAGCTCGAGGCGCAGGGCTTTGCGCGTCTCTTCGGCCCGGGCACGCGCACCGACGCGATCGTGGCGTACATCAATGACGAGATGAAGAAGCGTTGGGCCGCACAAGGAGCTCCTCAGTGAGTCCTAGCGGCGACGAAACGACGCGCGACATTCTCACGATCGAGGAAGCGGCCGCGCTCCTCGGCGTGAGCGTCAAGACGTTCAACAAGGTGCTGCACTCCGAGAGCATTCCCGCGCGCAAGATCGGCCGCGAGTGGAAGTTCTCTCGGAAGGCATTGATCGAGTGGGTAGGCAACGGACGCAGCGGCGAGTTCTACCGTGATTCGGAGGGCGAGCCCGAGCCGGCGGCTCCGTTGGCCCCGGGGGCGACGAACGACAGAGCCAGAACGCGCCGAACGGCCGGCTGGCAGATCGAGTTGGATTGATGAAGAGCACGCAAGCAGAGTTGTCCGGCGTTCACACGCTCCCCGAGATCCATCACGCGTTCGACCTGACCCCGGATCAGCTGATGATCCAGGAGATGGTGCGTGAGTTCGCGCGCTCGGAGGTGGCGCCGCTCGCCGAGGAGATCGACGAGCACCATCGCTTCCCCGAAGAGACGTGGAAGAAGATCGTCGAGCTCGGGCTTCCTGGAATCCCGTTCGCGCAGGAGTACGGCGGCAGCGACGGCGGGACGCTCGCGTACTGCCTCGCGGTCGAGGAGATCAGTCGCGTGTGCGGCTCGACGGGCCTCACGCTCGCGGCGCACGTCTCGCTCGGAACGTTCCCGATCTACAAGTGGGGGAACGACCGGCTGAAGCGCATGTACGTGCCGAAGCTCATCGCCGGCGAGTACATGGGCGCGTACGGCCTGACCGAGCCCAACGCCGGCTCAGACTCGGGCGGAACGCTGACGACCGCCGTGCGCGACGGCGACTCGTACGTGATCAACGGCGCGAAGTGCTTCTGCACGAACGCGAACTTCGCCGGGACGTTCATCGTGACTGCGGTGACGGACCCGAAGCTCGGCGCGAAGGGCATCAGCGCGTTCGTGATCACGCGCGACACGAAGGGCTTCAGCATCGAGCCGGGCGAGAAGAAGCTCGGCATGCGCGGCAGCGACTGGGCGAGCCTCGTGTTCCAGGACGCGCGCATTCCCAAGGACCAACTGCTCGGGCCCGAGGGCGAGGGCTTCAAGACCTTCATGAAGACGCTCGACGGCGGGCGCATCTCGATCGGCGCCTTGTCGCTCGGCATCGCGGCGGGTGCGTACGACGTCGCGCTCAAGTACGCGCAGGAGCGCGAGGCGTTCGGCAAGACGCTCGCCGATCTGCAAGCGGTGCAGTTCAAGCTCGCGAACATGGCGCTCGACATCGAAGCGTCGCGCCACCTCATCTATCACGCCGCGCGGTTGAAGGACGCGGGCCTGCCGTACTCGAAGGAGGCGGCGATGGCGA
>JANLUN010000808.1:0-7276 GCA_031363505.1 Planctomycetota bacterium
CGGTGACGATGTGCAAGGCGCCGAGGCGCCCCGCTCCGCCGCCGATCCCGCGTTGAAGGCGCCCGCCGCCCCATGCGGCACCGCTCTCCAAAGCATCTTCGTTCGCGACGTTCGCGAAGTTCTCGCCATCGCTGTCGGGCAGAGTCACGTCCGCGAACGCGACGACTTCCGGCGTGAACGAAATCGTGTTCGGCCCGGCGACGGAATTGCCGACGAGATCCTGGACCGTCGGCGGAATCTCGACGACGACCTGGCGCAGATCCACACCCGCCGACGGCAATCCCGCCGACGCCGTGAAAGTGAGCTCGGTACGGAGCAAGTCGAGGTCGGGCTCATCGAGCCGATACTCGCCCGGCAGCGCGACCTGATCGATCACCGTGTCGAGATCCCCGTCGATGTCGAACTTGATCGAGATGCCGTTGGCGGGCGGCTGACCACTTGACTGGTCGAGCACGCTGGCCGGATTCATGATGTCGTGGAACACGAACCGGATCGTCGAGTCGCGCCACACGTCCGTCGCGCCATCGGCGTCTTGATTGGGCAGGATGTCGCTCGGCGCCACCGGCGGCGAGACGAGTGCCAACGACACGAGCACGTCCACCGTCGGAGGCCCGGCGACGACGTCGGTCACGCCCTGGATGGGCTTGACGGAGCAACGCATCAAGCTCGTGTTCTTCTTGCCGCCCGTGCTGGTGATGAAGGGGCCCGGATCGCTCCCGTTTTCCGAAGCGATGGTGATCTTGTAGGTCGAGGTGGGGCTCAGCGCGAACTGCGGCGTGCCGTTCACGAACGCGATCGCCGGGCGGAACACCACGCGGCGCGGATTCGTGGGATCGACGAAGCGATTCCCCGCGGGTTGAGCCGACGTGATCGCGTCCTTGACGTTGAACGACTCGTCGTTCAGTGAGTTGGGATCGACCGGCTCCGAGAACACCGCGTAGATGTCGGCGTTGATCGGGATGTCGACGATCGAGCACGTGACTTCGGCGGTGGATTGTCCGCCGCCACAGCCGAGGGAGCATGTCGAGATGAACATCGCTCAGCTCGATCCGGATCCACCGGATCCGGAACCGCCGCTGCCGCCCCCCGAGCAGCCCGCCACGAAGATGAGAAGGGCGGCCATCCCAGCCGCCGCGGCACGCGCGCCAATTGCTTTCATGAAGAACCGTGGATGCTCAGAGGACTCCGAACCAGCGCTTCGGGCTTCACCGAGATCGCGGTCCGACGGAAAACCGGGCGCGGCAATATAAGGTTGGCCGTTCGGGGGTTGCCAAAGTTTTTTGGGCTCGCTCGTGCGGTGCAGGACGCCGCGATACGCTGCCAGCCGCGCGGAAGTCGGCTCAAGACTTGCCTTCGCAGGTTTCATGGAGATCATCGTGGGGGGTCCTTCGACAAAACGTGTGCCGTTTCGCGCTTCACGAGCCTTGGCCCCTGGTGAGCGGCGGCGTCCCCGCAGAGGTGCGCTGCGATCGCTCGGTGTCTGTGCGCTCTCGAACACCTCGTTCCTCGCCGCGCTGGCGCTGGCCGTAGGGACCGTGCTCCTAGCCTGCGGTTGCGCCGACAGCGTCAGTGGTTCCTCGGATTCGAAGGCCGCCACGGCGGAAACCCGCATCCGAGAGCTGATCGAAGTGCTGACGCCGCTCGACGAGACCGTCACGAGCGACATCTCCGATCAGAGGTTCCTCCGCGGTCAGGAGCTGCTCTCAGAGCTCCGCGAGGGCGGTCGCGACGTCGGACTGGCCGCTCTGCGCGCGCTCGGCACCGGGGATCATCGAGTGATCGACATCGAGCGCGGACTGCTCGACGTCGCCTCGCACGCAGCGCCGCAGGACAGCCTGCCGCTGCTCGAATCGCTCGTCACGCAGTACGGTCCCAGCCTCGCGCTGCGCACCGAAGCCGTGATGCTCCTGGCCGAAACTTCGCCCGAGCGCGCGATCGAGATCCTCGAGCCGATCGTCGCGCGCTCGCGATCGAGTCAGACCCTTCCGCCCGGTGAGTTCTTGGTGAAGTCGTGGGTGATCGCGTGCGAGAAGACCGGCAGGTCACCGGTCAAAGAGCTCGCGAGCGTCGCGACCGACCTGTTCCAAGAAGAGGCGGCGCGCATCCGCGCGACGAAGGAGCTCGGCCACCACACGGAGCCGCTCGCCACGCAGGCGTTGCAAGCGATCCTCATCGAATCGACCGGCGACGGCTACATCCGCCGCATGGCGGTGCAAGGACTGCGTCGAACGCTGCCGCGCGAGAGCGCGTGCGCACTGTTCCAGCGCATCGCCGAGCGCGAAGCCGACATGAACTTCGCCAAATTCTTGGCGGACACGCTCGAGGAACACTGCGCTCCGTGATCACGGACACGCACGCGCACATCTACTGGTCGAGCTACGACGGCGATCGAGCCGAAGTGATCGATCGCGCGCGCGCCGCGGGTGTGGAGCGCATGGTGATCGTCGGAACCGACGTCGCGACGTCACGCGCTGCGCGCGATCTGTGTCGAGACACACCGGGCCTGTATCCGACCGCCGGACTCCATCCGCACGATGCAGCTGCGCTCACGGACGAAACGCGCGCCACCATCCGGGAGTTGTGCACGCGCGACGAGTGTGTCGGCGTCGGCGAGACCGGGCTCGACTACTTCAAGGAATTCTCGCCGCGCGCGGCACCGCGCGAGAGCTTCGGGTGGCACCTGAATCTCGCGCGCGAGCTCGACAAGCCGGTCGTCGTCCATTGTCGCGACGCGCACGAGGACACGGTCGAGCTCCTGCGATCGGTGCCCGGCGTGCGTGGTGTCATGCATTGCTACACGATGGGCGAGGCGGAGCTGCCGCCGTATCTCGAGCTGGGCTTCTACATTTCGTTTTCCGGCGTCGTGACCTACCCGAAGAACGAGGCGAACCGCGCAGCCGCCCGCGTCGTCCCGGTCGGTCGACTGCTCGTCGAGACCGATTCGCCATTCCTTGCACCGCAAGGACAGCGCGGTCAGCGCAACGAGCCGGCGTTCGTGCGCCGCGTGCTCGAGGAAGTCGCGCGAGCGCGCGAGCACGCCGTGCCGGACCTTGAGTACGAGACGAGCTGCAACGCGGCGCGCCTCTTCGGATTGCCGGACGTCGCGCGCGCCTCGACGCCATGAGCGCGCCGGCGGTCGAGCGCATGCACGATCAAATGCAGAGGAGCGCCGCCGGGTAGGGCGACGCTCCGCGAAGATCGATTTCGAATCGATCTGCCCTCGGCCGCGATCGGCCGAGGCTCGAATGCTCGAACTACTGGACCGCGGTCCAGATGTCGGCTTGCGCGCCCACGCCGGCGACGCCGACGCGCAGACCCGAAGCCATGTCACCCGGGAGCAGGAACGCCGCGTCGAAGGTCGGACCGACGAGCGCGGTGTAAGGCGCCGCGCCGCGGTTCGCCGTCTGCAGCAGGTCGCCCGCTTCATTGATGAAGAACGAGCGGTTGCCCGTGCCGTTCACGTCGAGCGGCCACGCATAGCAGCACCACATGATCTCGGCGTTGTTGCCGTCCGGGAAGTTCGCCGGATCGGAACCACCGGTGTTGAGTTCGGCGAACCCGATGGTCGCGCCGCCGACACCGGCCGCCGTCGGACCCGGGAGCCACATTTGGAAGTTGTAGCCCGAACGCGACACGACGCCGCCGCTCGGAGCAGCAACCACGTTGCCGAACGCGCTCGACATCACGGCCGGGTTCAAAACGTCCGTCACGGCGGGCAACGCTGCGCCCGCGGCCGGCAAACCACCGGCGCCCGCGACCCGCATCGGGTCGACGCCGGCCATTTCACCGAAGTAACCGTACTCGCCGCCGCCGTCGGCGTCCGTGTCGATCGCGCCCGAGGACTGAAGTTGCGCTTGCGCCGACGAAATCGAACGCAAGGTGGCGATCGCGGCCGCTTCATTGGCCGAGAGACGCGCTGCCATCAGCTTCGGAATAGCGATCGACGCGATGATGGCGATGATGGCCACCACGATCATGAGCTCAATCAGGGTAAAACCCGCTTTATTGCGACTGCGAATCATTGTGTTTTCTTTTCCCTCCAAACTCGGGTCGCGCGCAGCACTCTGCGGCGGCCCGAGGCCTGTTTCCCTTGTGGACCCGCTGGTCCGTCTTCCCCGTCGACCCAGTTTTCACCGAAACCGACACCACTCTCGCTCCGGCAACTCCTCCTGAATCACCGGACACACGACCGCCCACCCCTGGATTTCGAATCCTGGAAGAAGCGATGTTCCGTGAACCTCCCTATCGGCGTGCATCGATCGGATCCTTGAGATCGGCTGAGATCAGCTGTTGCCGCCGAGCTTTCCGACGACGTCCAAGATCGGAAGGAACACGGCCATCACGACGCCGCCGACGATGATGCCCATCACCGAGATCAGCAGAGGCTCGATCATGCTGGTGAGCGACTTGACGGCCGCCTTCACCTGGCTGTCGTAGAACTCCGCGATCTTCTCGAGCAGCACTTCGAGCGAACCGGTTCTCTCACCGATCGCGATCATGCGCACGACCATCGGCGGAAAGACGGGCGACTTCGCGAGCGGCTCCGACAGCATGTTTCCGGAGCGCACGCTCTCGCGCGAGTCGAGCACGACCGCGGAGATGACGCGGTTGCCGGCCGTCTCGGCGACGATGTCGAGCGTGCCCATGATCGGTACGCCGGATCGAATGAGCGTGGCGAACGTGCGCGAGAAACGCGCCAGCGCTACCTTCCGCACGAGCGGCCCAAAGATCGGCAGTCGGAGCGAGAGGCGATCGAAGAACCAACCGCCGCGCTCCGTCTTCTTGAACATGAAGAATGCGACGATGCAGAAGGCCAGGCCGCCGAACACCGGCGCCCAGTTGGCTTTGAGGAACTCCGCTGTTTCGAGCGTGAACGTCGTGATGGCCGGCAGGTCCGAGTCGAGCGAGTCGAACACCTGACGGAATCCGGGCACGACGCCGAGCATCAGGAAGGCCGTGATGCCGAGCACGAGCACCATCGAGACGACCGGATACGTCATCGCCGACTTGATTTCGCGACGCAGCGTCTCGGACGACTCTTGGTAGTCCGCGAGGCGCTGCAAGATGATGTCCATCTGGCCGGAGACTTCGCCGGCGCGCACCATGCTGACGTACAGCGCGTCGAAGACCTTCGGGCACGTCTCCATCGCCACCGACAGATCCGTACCGCCGCGGACTTCGCTCGCGAGCTTGTGACACGTCATCTTCATCCCCGGCGACTCGGCTTGGTCGCCGAGCACATCGAGCGATTCGAGGAGCGCGAGACCCGCGCCGATCATCGTCGAGAGCTGTCGCGTGAAGATGACGAGCTCGCTCTTCTTGCACGTTGCCTTCTGCTTGAAGAGGCCCTTGCCGCCGGCCGCCTTGCGCTTCGCGGACGCGCCCGCTTCGTCGACCCGCATGACCACGAGGTTCTGGCGCCGCAGTTCGGCGACCGCCTCCGTCTTGTCGTTCGCGTTGATCGTGCCTTCGACGGTCTTCCCGCCAGGTCCCTTGGCCGCATACTTGAAAGTCGTCACGTCGTTCTCCTGGGGAGGCCTAATCGTCGAGCGTCACGCGCAGGACCTCTTCCAGCGACGTGCGGCCACGTGATGCATTCAGGAGGCCGACGCGCCGCAGGGTCAACATTCCCTGGCGTACCGCCTCCGCCTTCATGTCGAGTACGGATCGGCGTTCGACGACCATTCGCTTGAGCGTGTCGTCGAGGTACAGCGTCTCGAGGATCGCGAAACGGCCGCGATAGCCCGCGGTGCAACGTCCGCAGCCCTGCGGGTTCGGACCGAAGAGCTTCAGCGCGGGAATCTCCGCCGCGAGGAAGCCCATCGAAAGGAGTTCCTTCTCGGGCACCTCCACCGAGACGCGACAGCCCTCGCACAGTTTCCGCGCGAGGCGCTGCGCTCCGATGCAGAGGAGCGAGCTCGACACCATGAATGGGTCGACGCCCATGTCCATGAGACGCGTGATCGTGCTGGCCGCATCGTTGGTGTGCAGCGTCGAGAGCACCAAGTGACCCGTGAGCGCGGCCTTGATCGCGATGTCGGCGGTCTCGGTGTCGCGGATTTCGCCGACGAGAATCACGTCGGGGTCTTGGCGCAGGATCGATCGAAGCGCGCCGGCGAACGTGATGCCGCGCTTGGGATTCACCGGCACCTGATTGATGCCATCCATCCGGTATTCGACGGGATCCTCGACCGTGACGACGTTCACGTCCGGGGTCGCCACTTCCTGCACGCACGAGTACAGCGTCGTCGACTTACCGGAACCCGTCGGTCCCGTGACGAGCATCATTCCGTACGCGGCGTTGATCGCCTTGCGGATGTCGGCGAGGGAGCGCGGCTCGTAGCCCATGCTCTCGAGCTTCAGCGCGAGACTGCCGCCGTCGAGGATCCGCATGACCGCCTTCTCGCCGCCGACGACCGGCAGGATCGAGAGCCGGAAGTCGATCTTGCGGTTCTCGAAGCGAATCTGGAACTTGCCATCCTGCGGTGCGAATCGCTCGGCGATATCAAGCGAGGACATGATCTTCAGTCGCGAGAGCAAGGCCGGGCCAATCGAACTCGGCGGTCGCATTGCTTCGTACATCGCGCCGTCGACGCGGTAGCGCACGCGCATCGCGGTCTCGCCGGGCTCGATGTGGATGTCGCTGGCCTTTTCCTTGAGGCCGCGCAGGATGATCAAATTCATCAACTTGACCGCGGGCGCATCTTCGGAGGAAACCGCGGCAGCCTCGATGTTCTGCTGCTCTTGCTCGATGGCGACTTCCATCTCGATCGCGCCGACCTCGCCGAGCAGATCGTTGACTTGGCGCGAGCCGGTGTCGAAGAGCGTGTCGCTCGCAGCCTTGATCGCGGCGGGGTGCGACAGGACCGTGCGCACGTTGCAGCGCGTCATGCGCTTGATGTCGTCGAGCAGCAGCACGTCGAACGGATCGCAAACGACAATGGTGAGGATGTCGCCGTTTTTCGCCAGCGGCAGGATGCCGTGTTCCAGGCATTGCTCCTGGGGGATCATGGCCAGCGCCTCGGCCGAGGGCCGCATGCGCGTCATGTCGACGGGTGCGACTCCCGCCGCGACTCCAAGCGTGGAAAGCAGCGCGCTCTCGGACAGGACGCCGCGGCCCAAGAGGACCGCGACCGGCTGGCCGCCTTGCTCACGTGCTGAGGCCCAGTCCTTGTCGCTGACCAGGCCGGCGTCGACCAGCAGGCGGCGAATCTTGCCTGAAACGCGAACCATGGGGCCTACGCCGCGCGCAGCAGGTTGCGCAGTTCCGTCGGAT
>JANLUN010000860.1:0-10894 GCA_031363505.1 Planctomycetota bacterium
CTTTATGGTGCCCGCACAGAATTCTGCAGTCCGTGCGGTTCAGCGTCGATCTCCTATATCGATCAAACATTCTCGCAAACGCAGGTGGTTCCGGAGCCGGGAACATCCGTCCTTCTGGGCATCGGCCTCGCCGCTGCGGGATGCACTCTGCGCAGGCGAAGCCACGTCGCGTGAAATCGCGGCTGCGCGTAGTTAGCGACACGGAAATCTCTCGTCTCGACACAGAGGCGCAGAGGCGCGATAACGAAGAACGAAAACGAATAGGGGACGATGGGGCCGACGCGAAAGAGCATAAGCGGTTCAAGCGGGCTCTTGTCCGAGAATGACCTCTATGTCAATTCCGGGCTGTGCGCGAGAGCCAACGGGCCAGCCGGCTGGGGAAAGAAGCGGTCGGCGGCGCTGCGGGGCGGCGCGGCACTGAGGCCGGGGCGCACGAGGTTCGACTGCGAGGCGCGGCGGTGCGACGCGCCCGCCCCGGGGCGAGCGATTCGGGTGTAGGTTGATCGATCTGCGCTGGCGCGCGGTCCCGCGGACCGCTGCCGACGGTTCAGAACTCGAAGTCCGCGGTTGAGTGGTCGGCCGCTTCGTCGTCGAAGCCGTCGTCGCGGCGCGCCGGTGCCAATGGTGGGGCGCGCACCGGGAGGCCCATGCAGGCGAGGATCGCCGACGTGGTGTCGGGCGGGTGGATCGCCGCGAGGATCCGCATCGGGCCGCGACAGCGCGGACACTCGAGGACGTCGATCGCGAAGACGCGCTTCATCAGCTCTGCCCATGCGAGCCGCCTCGCCCGGGTGGCGTCGGGCAGCGGCGCTGCCCGTTGGCTCTCCCGCTCAGCCCGGAATTGTCATAGATCTCGTTATCGGACCAAAAAACCCGCTTGTACTTCCTATGCTTCGCTCGAACCGCTCATGCTCCGCGGTGCCGAAGGCGTTCGTGCAGCCGCGGGCCGGGCGCGCCGCGTAGCTCAGCTCGGCGGCTCTTTCAGCATGCGCTCGACTTCTCGCTCGCCGAGCGGTTCGGCGATCTTCACGCGCAGGCTGTCCACGAACTCGCGCGCGAAGTCGCGCTTCAGCCGCGCGTTGATGAGCGCGGTCACCGTCATCGCGAGCAGCGCGCCGAGGCTGGCGAGCGCCATGTCCTGGTGCGCGTCCCACGGATCGCCCTGCGAGCCGAGATACGCGACGCCAAGATCGCCGCCGAAGACCACCGCCGCGCCCCACTCGATCAGTTCGTAGAGCATCGAAGTGGACATCGTGAGGTCGAGCGGCAGGAAGTAGCCCCAGAAGCCGCGCACACCGGCGATGCGCAGGAACAGTTCGCGGATCGGGTACGCGAGCAGGAGGCCGTACGAGAAGTGCACGAAGCGGTCGTAGTGATTGCGCTCGCCCGCGCCGAGCCACGGGAACCACTCGCGGTAGGGAACCTCCGCGTAGGTGTAATGCGAGCCGAGCGTGTGCAGGCACAGGAACAGGAAGATCAACGTGTACGAGATGCGCGAGAGCGGGAACGGCCGCGCGGTCGCGACCAGCACGACGACGGCGAGCACGCTGAGCGCGTTCTCGAGCAACCAGGCGGCGCGATCGTAGGGCGCGATCGCCCATCCGATCCACCAGAGCAGGAACAGGACTGCCAGCGTTCCGACGTAGCGCGGATGTCTCACGGGCGCGAAGCGTACCATCACCCGCGGCACGCCCGGCCTTCCATCGTGAGGCACCTGCTGATCTTCGAGAGACTCGGGCAGTAGGATCAGACGGAGGAGTTCTGAGCGGGCGAGTGTAACCCATTGCGGGGACACCGATCCGACAGAGGCGCGCGTGAATTGGAGCTGGCTCCCCAACCCGGTTGCACATCGAGGTATGGCGTCTGCGAATGCAGGCTCTCGCGATTGTGCTCGCAGCGCGCTGCCTGTTCGCCGCGACGGCGACGCAGGCAAAGTCGCTGGACGAGGCGAACATTGCGAGCCCGATCGCCACGCTCGACGATCGACTCACGGAGGTCGTCACACCACTCTGTTTGCAACAAACAACGCGCTCTATTGCGCCGCGCCCGTTTGATTTGGTGAGCTCCATCGGAGTAGAGTTCACTCATGGCAAGCGAACCCCCCGAGCGAGTTGTCGTGGTGGGAGCCGGATTGGCCGGGCTCACAGCAGCTTACGAGTTGAGTAAACACGAAGGGACTCAGGTATCCCTTCTTGAAGCGCGCGACCGCGTCGGCGGCAGAGTGCAGTCGGTCGACCTGCAGGGCATCCCGGTCGATTTGGGCGGGTTTCTGATCTTTCCCTGGTACGCCGCATACCGCGCGCTATGCGACGAATTGGGCATCCAAGACGATCTGCAGCCCGTGCCAGCGCTCGGGATGTATTACGAACTCGGCGACGGCAACCTGCTCACCGCCGCGGATTTTGAGTTGCAGCTGCGCAGCTTGGTCACGCTTGTCGCGAAATCCCTGCCCGGCGCTTTTCTGGCAGGCAGCCTCGATCATCCCAAGCTCGATTTTTATGCGCATCGTTCCATTGCCGAGTGTCTCGACCTCTGGGTGCCAGTCGAGACGGAAGCCGCCAAGTACAAGCTCATGGTCGATACGCTGTGCCAAGGATACGGCTACGCGTCCATCGATCGCTACAAAGCAGCCTTTGCGGCTCCGATTTATCCACGCTCGCTGTTGGCGGGCGATGCCCAGGCAAGTGACATCTTTCGTCATGGAGCACAGGAACTCGTCTTCGCGCTGCGGGATGCCTTCCTTCGACAGGGAGGCAAGATCATCTTGGACTGCGAAGTCCTTGGCTTCGATGGGGTCGAGTTGCGGACAAGCGGCGGCCTCCACGAGGCAGATGCATTTGTATTTGCGATGAATGCGGATCATGCGCTGTTCCGCGATTTGGTTCCTCCGGCGACACGATCGATTGCGTACACCGCATTCTTGACCGCCGTATTTCAACTCGACGGCGCCTACCACGCAGAAACACCCGATTGGGGAGCGATCTTTTTCACTCCCAAGCACCCCACTCAGCCACAGATTCTGTCGATGATCGATGTCGCGCGGTTGTACGGCGCGCCCGCGCTGGAGAACTACTACACAGTCAATGTGCGGCTCGACGATGCAACGGTAGACCCCGTACGGGTCTTGCACGAATGCATTGCCTCACTCCACCCTGGAATGGGACGGGTGTTGTCCATTGCGGCCTCGGCTGTATGGCAACAGACCATGCCGATTTCCAACGAGGACGTGGTCGAAACGGTTCGCGCTCTGCAAGGTATCAATCGCTGCTATTTTGCCGGTGACTACCTTGGCTGTCCGTCGATGGAAGTGGCAGTCAAGACGGGCCAATCAGCGGCCCGACTGGTGTTCGACGGCTCCTCCGGCTGACGTCGTTTTCTCGGAGTCGTAGGATTCCTGACGGGTCAGGCGATCGGCTTCGAATACACAATTCTCGATGCAGCCGGACTCTAAAAAGAGTCTCCGTGGGATGGTTGGTTTTCGGAGTCTCGAGTCTCGCACTGCTCGTGATGGCGGTGATCGGGCTCCTTCAAAGCCTGGCAATCCACGTCGGCAGGGAAGACTTCGAGAACGGGGTTCACCACTCCGGCAGAGCCGGGGCCGTCCGTTGGCTCTCCCGCTCAGCCCGGCATTGACATAGATCCCGTTCTCGGACAAAAACCCTGCTTGTAGGGACTATGCTCCCTGGCCGCCGGGGATCAGCTCGTAGCGCGGATGCGGGAAACTGCCGATCGTGGCGTCGAAGTCGTGGACGTTCTCCGACTCCATATGGCGTCGCACGATTGCTTCGCGGTGGCTGCGGACTGGTTCGAGATCTACCACGCGTTCGTCCTTCCTTCGGTTTCTCGGCCAGCGCGCCGCCGCCGCGCGGCGAGCGCTGCGAACGCTGCCCCGCCTGCGAGCGCAGATGCCGGCTCGGGTACGTACGCCGTGCCCGCGAGCACCGCATCCGACGCAGGGTCCGGATCGAATAAGTCTGGCACGACTCCGGGATCGGACGAGACGAAAGCGAGTGCGAGCGCCTGCGAGGCCAGCGCGGGGCGCGAGGAGCTCAGCTGCGGGTCCAGATTCGTGCTGGGATCCGGGGCGTCCGTCACCAACGTGAGCGTCTCGATCGAACGGTCGTAGATCGCGATTTCGGAGACGCTCAGCGTGTAGAGGAACATGCCATCGTCGACGCCGATGTTGCGGAAGGTGTGGAACGCGACGAAGCGACCGTCGGCGGAGAGCGACTGTCGGTTTAGCCAGTTGCCGCAGCAACTCTTGGGGGGCAGGAACGACTCGGCCCGCCCGATCTGCTCGATCGTCCCCAGGGTGCGGTCCCGAAGATAGATGTCGCCACCGCCCGGATTCGGATCGCCCGGTATAACGGCTGCGAACGCGCCGAACGCGATGAAGCGCGCGTCGGGCGTGATCGCAAGATCTCCGAACACGCCGGGATCCGCGAGTTGGTTGCCCGTATTGCTGAGACTCACCCGCGTGGTCGCGATCGATCCCGCCTCGTCATAGATTCCGTCGCCGTCGGTGTCGCGGTCGTGCAGGAAGACGTCCATCTCCCCGTTCGTGTCGCCGGGCACGAGGTTGCTCGCCTCCGAAGCGAAGATCACGAAGCGACCATTTCCGCTGATCGAAGGCGCCGGGGTCAGGAAGAAGGACGGGCTCGCGTCGTCGCCCTGCGCGCCGGTCGAGGAAACGTTGACTCGAACCGTCGCGCTGGTCGTGAGGTCGTGCACGAAGATATCCGGGCATTCCCCGGTGGTCGGAAACCCGCTGCACATATTGGTGTCTCCTGCGACGAGCGGCATGGTCGAAACGAATACGACCCAGCGGCCGTCGGGGGAGACGAAGGGCCTCTCGTTGGTGCCCGCAATGAACTGGTCGCCGGCGCTGGTCACAGAGATGCGTCGTGTCTGCACGGCGCCCGCTTCGTCGAAAATGCCGTCCGCGTCGGTATCGCGGTCGCGGACGTAGATGTCGAGTAGCTCGTTGGAGTCGTCCGCGACCAAGGCGGCGCCCGACTCGAAAGCGACGAAGCGGCCGTCTGCGCTCAGGCTCGGCCTGCTTCCGCTGCCCTGCTGGCCGTCGGTGCGAACGCTCATGCGCACGGTCGTGTCCGTGGCGCGGTCGCGCACATAGACATCCGGCCCGCCATTGGTGTCGTCGGCGACGAGAGCGGCGTAGCTATCGAACGCTACGAAGCGCCCATCGCTGCTGATGGCCACGGAGTCGCTGAAACCGTTGCCATCGGCGCCGTCGCTCGTGACGCTCAGGCGCTCGATCACCCGCCAATCGACGGGCTGCGCAGAAGCCTCCGACGCGGGGAGTAGAGCAGTGAGCACCAGCAGGAGCAGGGCGCCCGGCGCGCGCGAATGCGGCATTGGATTTTCTCCCGCTCGCCAGCATACGCCGGCCAAGTCGAAACGCCTGAGCTGCATTAGGAAATCCGGACCACTTCGAGAGTGGGTTTTCGGCAAACTGCGGCCCGAGGGGCCGAGGCGCCGAGGGAGTTTGCCGTGAAGGGGAAGCGCTTCTCGGTGGAGCAAACCGCGGCGGTGCTGAAGTGACGCGCTCTTGATTCTTCAGACCTTGGATTGTGACGGCATCTCGTTGCCATGAGCCGCGGGCTTCTAGCGGTACACGTCGCGCCGGTTCCCGATCTTCACGACGAGCACGACCAGCACGTCATCACGCACGGCGTAGACGATGCGGAAATCGCCGGCTCGAACGCGGTACAGGTCATCGTCGCCGCGGAGTTTCTTGCAGCCGCGGGGACGCGGGTCGAGCCCGAGCGCTTCCATCTTGCGAACGATGCGCGCGCGGATCGCGTGCGGGATCGCGTCGAGAGCGCGGTCCGCGGCGGGCGCCACCTCGACGCGGTAGACCCTTGCGGGCCTAGAGGCCAAGCCTTGCCTTCACCTTCGCCAGTGGGATGAAGCCGCCCTTGCGCAGCGCGGCGCGCGCGTCTTCAACGTCCCCTCGTTCTTCGAGCGCTTCGAGCAACTCCAGGTCGTCGGTCGAGACGATGGCCGCAACGGCTTTCCCGCGGCGGGTGAGCGTTACGCGTTGGCCATTGCGGGCGACGCGGTCAACCGTGTCACCCAGCTCGTCGCGCGCCTCGGTCACGCTGATTGTCTTCGCCATGGCTTGCACCTCAGAACCTCGGGGACGAAAGCTCAACGTACCTCATCGTTCCTGCGAGCGTTCCGGCAGGAGTTGAGGATCGCCCGCCCACTCGAGCATCCATCGACCGCTCTTCTGGATCTCCGCGTACATCGCATCGGGCGCCAGGTCGAGATCGCCGGATGATCCCCCGCCACCTTGCTACCGAGCCGCGCCATGCAGGTCGGCTTGAAACCACCCCGTGATGGTGCCCGGGCTCGATCGCGCGCGGATCCTCGAGTGGTCGCGCCGCATCCGATCGCGGCTCGCCATCGCCGCCGGCGCGAGCGGGAGGCCGTGCAGCGAGAGCAACGGCCGTCACGGCGCAGCTGACGTGCCTCGGTTCTTCGGACCAATCAGAGTGAGAGTCCGGGGATTGCTTCTGGGTTGATCTTCTTGCGTCCCTGCTCTGCGATCCACGCCGAACGGACTTCGTTCGGCGTTCTGTATCCGAGGCTGCTGTGCGGACGATGCTCGTTGTAGCGCTTTCGGAACTCTTCGATCAGCACCTGGGCCTCGGCGCGATTCGCAAACCACTCGGTATTCAAGCACTCGTCGCGCAGCCGTCCGTTGAAGCTCTCGTTCATGCCGTTCTGCCAGGGCTTGCCCGGCTCGCTGTACGCGGTCTCGATCTCTTCCGTGCGTAGCCAGTCCTGCACTGCGTAGGCGATGAACTCGGGTCCGTTGTCGCTCCGCATGTGCCGCGGGGCGCCGCGTGCCGCGACGAGACTTGCGAGCACTTCGATCACGCGGCGCGAGCGGATACTTCCCGCCACGTCGATCGCGAGGCACTCGCGGCTGCCTTCATCCACGATCGTCAAGCACTTGATCGGCTGCCCGTCGGTACACCGATCGAAGACGAAGTCGTAGGCCCAGACCTCGTTCGGTTCGCTTGTCGCAAACGGCCGCGGCTCGCTGCGTCCGATCCGCCGACGCGGCCTCCGCAGCGGCAGGCTGAGCCCTGCCTTGCGCCACAGCCGATGCGCGCGCGCCCAGCTGAGCGCGATCCCCTCGCGCCCCAGCAGCACGCGCACGCGCCGGTAGCCGTAGCGATTGTTCTCCGACGCGATCGTTTTCATCCGCGTGATCAAGGGCGCATCTCGCTGGTCCATCCGGCTTTCATAGTCGATCGTCGATCGCGCAACGGAAAGCAGCGCACAGGCGAAGCGACTCGAGAGACCCCGGTCGCGCGCGTGCGCCACCTGCTCGCGCCGCGCCGGTGCGCTCACCATTTTTTCTGCGCGATCTCCTTCATCACCTCGATCGCGAGATCGCGCTCTGCGACCAGGCGCTTGAGCCGGTTGTTCTCCAGCTCCAGCTCCTTCAGCCGCCGCGCGTCCGAGACCTCCATGCCGCCGTACTTCTGCTTCCAGCGGTAGAAGGTCTGCTCGCTGATCCCGTGCTTGCGGCACGCCGCAACCGCCGTCAGCCGACTCGCTTCTGCGTCCCGCAGGATCCGAATGATCTGCTCTTCCTTGAACCTCGACTTGCGCATCGAATCTCCTCGCTCCCGGAGATCCTCTCACAATCCGTGGTCCGAAGAATCAAGAGCACGTCACAGCTACAGAGAAGGCGTTGCTCGATCCTCGCATACACGAGGGCGCGCCCCATGCCGGGCAACCAATCCCACCAGCCCGGAGCCGAGCAACAGCAGAGTGGAGGGCTCGGGAACATTGCCACCTTCGGGGCTGCCGAAGCCGATGCTGCCAAAATCGCTGACGCCGCTGCCGAACTCGCCACCGTTACTGCAATTGTTCGAGATGGTGTTCGTATCCATTGTCACTGCGGCGTTGAGCGCAATGGCTCTGCCACACAGAATCCTTGCACTGGTATTCAACGTAATACTCTGCCCCGCAAGGAGATTGCCTGCGAACGTCGTCGAGGTACCGAGAGTCGCCGAGCTGCCGACCTCGAAGAAGACGGCATTGTTTGCACCGCCATTGATCACGTTCACGGTCGAGCTGCTGGCGGTCGTCAGGGCGCTCCCGATCTGGAACACGAACACCGCATTGGGACTCGCTTGAGCGTCGAGTGTGAGGGTTCCGGTCAGCTGAGCCGCAGAGTCGAAGTGATACACGCCCGGCGCCAGCGTCAGTCCACCGAGATTCTGGCCTGTCAGATCGCTCGTGAACGGCAGGGCTGCCAGGATCGTGAACGCTGTGGTCGCGTCGCTCTGCGCCAGCTGTGCCAGCGCATCCGTCTGGTGTGCTGTTCCGGTCAATGTGATGCTGCCCAGCCCCGTGATCGAGGTGCCCGGGTAGACACCGAGGTCGCCGTTGATGGTGGTCGCGCCCGTGTTGGTCACGGTCGAAGCACCCAGGACGGCAAAGCTCTGCGCCGCACCCAGGAATGGGGTGGCATGAGCACTGCGTCCGAGAAGCGGGACCGTCAACAAGCAAATGGCGATGGCGGGAACTCTCAGTTTCCCGGCTGCCCCCATGCCGGCGAGGATGATTTCGATTGCCCTCATGATTCCCGACTCCGCTTGCCCAATCTTCCATCTCTCGCCACAACGCCCGGCGGAATTTCCGCAGCAAGGCGCTGAAAAAAGGTCTCAATTGAGAGGTGGCGGATTACGCGCGAAAGTGGCAGGCAATCGCGCTTCGATCCCCACTAGATGCGGCGATGGGTTCCGTTGCGACCGGCGCGCCGCCATTTCTACAAAAGACTTCTTGCAAACGCGTCCCTTGGCTCTCGCGCTCAGCCGATCGTCATGCCCGATCGCTGCCGCGGCGGACGTCGCCCTTGTGCGTAGGGCCCACGCCGTCGACCTTCGCCACGCGCATGGCCCAACGGATGGACGACGAGGACCAATCGACGCAACGCGAGGCCTTCGACACGGAGGGGCTCGTCAGCGTGCCCGGGGTCGTGGCGAGCGAGGCCGTCGCGGCGATGCGGGCCTGCGTCTGGGAGACGCTGGCGAAGCATGGGGTCCCCGTTGGCACTCGCGCTCAGCGCGGGAATTGTCATAGCTGCCGTTCTCGGACAACAATCCCGCTTGGACTGACTATGCTCTGCTCAAACGGTTCCGTGTCACCCATCCACTTCACCCGAGTACGCGAAGCCAGGTAGCGATCGCTGATTCTCCGAGCACCGCCACTTCCGCTTCGACCTCGGCGACGAGCGAATCCCGATTGGGCGCAGCCTCGAGCAGGCGCTGGATGTCCCAAAGGTCCTGCTGCCCCGCCGCGTAGAGCTTGAGCAGGACGAGATCCACGGGCCGCACGACCGGGACGCGGGCATCTTCGAGCACGCGCGGCTCTGCACGCTCGATGGCGCGTCGTTGCCAACCGCGATCGCCGATGACGAGATCTACCGGAGGCGCCGAGCCGCTGCTGATCCGCACCACGCCCGCCACCTCAACTCTACGCTGGGATGCGTTGGCTTTTACAGAAGGGACGTTGCACTACCGCCCTGCTCGCGAAGCGCACGCCAGGTCGATGGCAGAAGAGCGTCGGAGGCGACGGTCAGCAAGTCGACATCACCCGTGGCGCGTGCCACGCCATGGGCTGCGACCGCGCCCGCTCCGATCAACGCGAAGGAGATCCCGGCCTCTTCGAGCCTCGAAGCCACTGCTCCGAGCAGACTCAATCGAACCCCATCGCGACCGAGTGGCGTCGTCCGGCCTGCCGTTCGCGCGCGAGCAGAAGGCGCGCCTCGCGTCGATCGATACCGCGTTCCTGGACAAGCAGATCGACGGCTCGCTCCCCGAGTGCGAGAGCCTCGCGCACGCGCTCCTCGAAACCGAGGCACCCGATTCGCTCGCGTTCACGAGCAACCAAGTGATCGGCGACAGAAGCGGGCCTCGTCATGACTAGACCTTGGCACGCAAATCGACGGCCTGCACGTCAGGCATCGCCGCTCGAACCTGGCTGCCGCCAAGCCCCTCGCGCTACAGCCGATCGAGCGCGCGCGTGAGCCCCGCGAAGATGCGGTCGAGTTCGTCGTGCGTGACGACGAGCGGCGGCGAGATCGCGACGAGATCGCGGACGCCGCGCACGATCACGCCTTCTTCGCGCGCCAGCATGTGCGCTGCGAGGCCGAGCGTGTTCGGCTCGGCATTTGCGTTCGGACCCTTGCTCGGTGCGCGCAATTCGAGCGCGCCGATCAGGCCGAAGCCGCGCACTTCGGTGACGAGCGGTGGCTCGCGAGCTTCGCGAGCGCGGCGCCGCAGGTGGTCGGGTGGCCGGTGTAGGTGAAGCCGTGCACGAGGTAGCGGCCGGCGCCTTGCACCGGCACGATGCATCTGCCGAGGACGACACCTTGGCCACGGAAGATCCGCTGCTCGCGTCGCTCTACGGCGCCTCGGTCACGAGCCGCGTCGCGACGGGTTCCCGCAGCGGCCAGCGCGTGCTCCGCATGGGCGACCGCATCGACGCCGACGATCTCCCGGTTCTCCCAGGCGAGCGCTGCGCGAGCGTCGGCGGCGTGAGCGTGCATGCAAACGTCGCGGTGCCCGCGCACGACCGGCGCCGCGTCGAACGTCTCTGTCGCTACGGAGCGCGCCCGGCGATTGCGACCGAGCGGCTCTCCCGGCTCGACGATGGCCGCCTGCTCTATCGCCTGAAGCACCGCTGGCGCGACGGCACGACGCATGTCGTCTTCACACCGCAGGAGCTCATCGAGAAACTCGCCGCGCTCATCCCGCCGCCGCGCTTCCATTTGGTCCGCTACCACGGCGTGCTCGGCCCGTGCGCGAGCGAGCGCGATCGCGTCGTGCCGGCGGGGGAGGGTTCA